>JAHIJO010000007.1 GCA_018898455.1 Verrucomicrobiota bacterium
CGCCGGGAGACGGCGACCTTTAAGCGCTTCCGTATGTTGATTGATTGGTGGGTGGATCTCGCGCTCAAAGCATCTCAGTTACGCATGCGGCATGCTAAAATTCCCGATTGACATTAACCGGGAAGTCGGTACTCTTGAGAATAGAGATAATCAAAAAAATGGTGGATAGATGATAAAGAATCTCGATGGAATCAATACTGGTATGATAATTGCTTATTCCATAGTTATATAGGTGTGATCAGGAGAATGGAGGCGTATAATGAACCGTATTATCCAGGGGTTTCTTTTCTTGATTGCCTGGATATGGACCATGCTTGGGCCAGTGCAGGCTGTCGATGCCCAGACTATTACTCTTTCAAGCCCGACCTCGACGGTGACCTATGCCGAGGGCGATGATTTCGCGACCACCGTGGTCAGGAACCCATGGGATATGAATGAGTTGCGGGACATTCCCTATGATATCAATTATGAACAGCCGTCTATCAACGACGGCATCTGGTCGGCCGTGTCCCATCCATACACTGGGGGGGGCGTCGGGTATTTTTATCTATTGTTCCGAGGCTATGGGACACCCACCTATAATGATTATTTATCCTATTATGATGCCGGTATGCCCTATGGACCCTTGAATCCCGTGGACGCCTCCCGGTATTCCCGACTTTCGATCCGGCAGTCCATGGATTCTGCCATGAATCGGGATTTAGTTTACATATTTTGGTTAAAAACTCTGGGCGAAAACGAGGAAAATGGCTTGGGCTTTACCGACTATGATTGGGCGGAAAGCGCAACCGTGAAACATCCCAGCGGATTCCGTATCTACGATGTCGATTTGACCGGCCAGTCGTTTTCTTCGGACCGCGTGCCCGCGATTATCGGATCCGTTTTCAAGGCGGGAACATGGGCTGGCACGGTGTATGGCATGTATATTCTGCCATCCAACACCGGCCCGGATGGCATGGTCAACAAGATCGATTGGATCCGCCTGTATAACCCGGCGACATCTTCCGTGCTATCCATTCAGTGGACCACCACGGGAGTGTCCCTCTCCGACGAAACGTATTCGGTTCAGCTGTTTTTAGACAGGGATGCCACGGGGTATGATGGTGATCTGTTTATGACCGGCATCCGGAATGACGGTCAGTTCGATCTGAATACCGCCGCTCTGCCGCCGGGCGATTATTACGTGTATCTCCGGCTGGTACACACGGAAGCCGCGTCATTCTCCACGGCGGCCACCAGCGGCTACAGTCCGAAAATCCATATCTTGTCAGCGCCGAGTTTCCAATTCACATCGCCGTCGTTCACCTCCGGGGCGGATTACGCGACCACGGAATTGGGCAATCCCTGGGACATGACTTCCAGCGATGATGTAAACTCGATCGGCTATATTTCCGGAATGACTTTTGGCGGCGGAGTGCTGCGTGCCACGGCGGATCCGCCGGTACCCCCGGCGACCGAATCAGACTGCTATTTCCTGCTGAACACCATGCGCAACGGACAATACGTTCCTATCGACACGCTGCGCTATCGTTACCTGACTATCCGGATGATGGTGGATCCTGCGGGATATACCAACATTCTTGACCGCATCCAGCGGGGGTGGGTTGCCCGTTACCTGTGGGCCAAGACGTATTTTGAAGCTGATGGCTCCTATTCCCTGGGTGTGTACCTGCTGGAGGGCTGGCATACCTATACGGTGGACCTGTGGGATGACACCTTTCTGGATCCGACTGACGGTCTGGATGTGCCGCAGGCGGGATGGCGGAATATCGAACAAGCCAAATATTTACGGGTGGATCCCTTGGAGGTGTTTAATTCAACCGTGTTCTCCATTGATGACGTCAAACTTTGCGCCTGCAACGGGTCGGACGGCGGCGCGTTCACTATAGGATGGCAGGCGGAGGACGCCGATGGCGATCCCGTGACGGTGACGCTCTATTACGGTTATTATGACGATGCCGGTACCTACCAGCAAATACCGGATCCCATCGCAGTCGTCACGAATGCTCAAATCGTGAGTTCCTGCGTGTGGAACACGGCGAACGTGAGCCCCGGCGAATATTACATCCGGGCCGTCGTTTCCGATGGAGTTCATCAAGTGTCGAGGCTGAGTATTGTCCCGGTCATCCTCATGGGGGCGCTGACACCGGTTCCAGCCGATTACGATGCCGACGGCAAAACCGATCAGGCGACCTATGAGCAGAGTTCGGGGGTATGGGATTTCCTGCTGTCCGCCGATCAATCGAGCCCTTCGGTCACCTTTGGCGGAACCGGTTATACTCCCTTGGCCGCCGATTTTGACGGGGATGGAAAAGCCGACCCCGCCGTGTATAAAGCGGTGAGCGGTCAATGGCAGGTCATGCTGTCGGCGAGCGGATATGCAAAGGCCACGGCCAGTTTGGGTGGTTCTGGGTATATGCCCTTGGCCGCTGATTATGACGGGGACGGTAAGGCCGATCTGGCCGTGTATTACGCCGCCACCGGGACCTTGATGGTTATGCTGTCAGCCAGTAGCTACGCCTCGGCGTCAGTGATCATCGGTGGTTCCGGTTACTCGGCTGTGGTCGGGGATTTTGACGGGGACGGAAAGGCCGACCCCGCCGTGTATGGAGCGACCTGCGGCAAGTGGCAGGTGATGCTGTCGGCGAGCGGATATGCGCTGGTTTCAGCGAACCAGGGCGGGGGTGGTTACCAGGCCGTGTCCGGGGATTTTGACGCCGATTGCAAGGCCGATCCAACCGTTTATCAGGAATCGACCGGGAACTGGCAGGTGATGCTGTCGGCAAGCTGCTATGCGAGCGCCACCACGCGTTTAGGCGGAATGGGTTATCAGGCCGTCTCCGGGGATTTTGACGGCGATGGGAAAGCGGATCCGGCCGTATTCATGAACTTCTCGGACATGTGGGCCAAGATGCTCTCGGCTAGTAATTATGTGGTTTCATCCATGCAGTAAACCTTGGTATTCATTCCAACATGACCGTTCCGTCGATCCGTGTTCCCGCCCCTTTTTGCATTGCATTCCGTCAAGAGAATGGTAGGATAAGCGGCTAATCACATTGGGGCAATGGCTATGGGTGGAGCGTGGAAGTAATTCGGTGATTTACGGAGACAGGGCGTGGCAGATAAGGGGCAACCAGTCATTGAAACCATGCGGGTCGAAAAGCTCGCCTGTATTGAATGCCAGTATGTGATGGATGTATTCCACCTGCCGTCGTTTTCAGAAATTAAATGCCCGGCGTGCAGTACCAATCAGACAATTCCCGCCAAGTTCGGTTTATTCCTACTTCTCAGCCGCCTGGGCTTCGGCGGCATGGGTGTGATTTTTCATGCTGTGGACCGGGAGCTTGGCCGACATGTCGCCTTGAAAGTGATGAAACGGTCGCTGGGTGATAATTCGGAGTTTGTCAAGTCCTTCAAGCATGAGGCCCAGGCGGCGGCGGCTTTGAATCATCGGAATGTCGTGCAGATCTATTCCTTCGGCCAGGTCGAAGGCCAACCCTACATTGTGATGGAACTGGTGGATGGCGGACGTCTGGATGAAATGATCGGCGGCGGAGTTGTCCTCGATGAAACGCGGGCGCTGGAAATTCATTTGGAAGTGACGGCGGGACTGAATGCCGCCAGTCAGGTTGGACTGGTGCATGGAGATATCAAGCCGGCCAATATCCTGTTCGGTCAGACCGGCGAAGCCAAGGTCGTGGATTTCGGGCTTGCCAGTTTCATCGGCCAACAACAGCAGCAACAAGAAGGGCAGGTCTGGGGGACACCCTATTATATCGCCCCGGAAAAAGCCCGCGGCAAGAAAGTCGATTTCCGTTCCGATATTTACAGCCTCGGCGCCACGCTGTTCCATGTCCTCGCCGGCGAACCGCCGTTCGATGGTCCGACGCCGATGGAGGTTGTGACGGCACGGCTGAATCACTCGGCGCCTAGTTTGTTGACATTGCAGCCGGACCTTCACCCGCTAACCGTGGCCATGGTGGCGCGGATGCTGGAAGCCGAACCGACCATGCGCTATCCTTCCTATGAAGCGCTGTTGGTCGATATGCGCGCGGCTTTGAACTCATCCCGTGTGCCTTTGAAGAAGTCGGGATCCAAATCTGCGGTCTTTACCGGCATCCTTGCGAAGAAATCCCTGCTGAAGCATTTATCATGGAAGATAGTCGGTCTTGCCGCCGGGGGAGTGGCGCTGATTCTCCTGATGGTGGGAGGTAATTTCTGGGGATGTCATCAGGGCCGCACCCCCGTCGTCGCGCGGGTGGTCAAAAAACAGTCTCTGGCTGAATTCCAGGCGCGCGGCCGGGATACCTTGCCGCGCATCAATGCGCTTGCGCAGACGATCATGGATAATGCCGCGCCGCTTCTGCTCATGGAGGAGAAAGCGAATCAACTGGGCAAGACCGTCCCGGAGAGTGAATCGGCTATGATTGAACTGCGGGAAGTCGTCGAGTATGTCATGGCGGCCGTGAATGACGTTGAAGATCATCAGGCCTTTGCGCAATCGACCTTTCAGGCCCTTGAGGCGACCACCAATCTCGATTTGGCCAGGAAGCAGGCCGACTGTCTGGAATCCAGCTTTAATACACTGATCGCGAGTTATAATGCCATTGAAGAATCCAAGGCGCGGGTGACTGACACGTTGGCGAAAGCCGTGGTGGTTCAAAAACGGATTCACGAAGCCATGGCGCAAGTGCGAAAGGCGGAAGCCGAGGTGGCCGCCAAGAAGCGGGAGGCGGAAGCGGTCCGCCAGCGCGCCCTGAAGCAGGCCAAGGAAGCTGAGATCGCGCGTCCGATCATCACTCAGCGCGAACTGGATCTTGTGGACGAAGCCCGCGCCGCCAATGCGTCATTCATCGCCCAGCGTCAATTCGATGAAGCCGTCAAGGCCATGGCCAGGCTTCAGCCGGATATGACGATGGAGGAATCCCAGGCGTATTGCCAGGCGGTAACGGATTCCTATCAGGCCATGAGCAAGGTGAAATTATTTCTTGTGAGATCCATTCAGGGTGCGCCATATCCGAAAGGGTGGATCAGCGGCGATGCGACGCGGGATATTGTGGAGGCCGATGCCAATAAGGGCATAATGATTGCCGTGGGTTCGGTCGGTAAACTCTTGATGACCTGGGACCAGGTCAACATTCAACAGATGTTGAAAATCACCCGCTATTATATGGACAACCCAAATATTTCCGACAAGGAACGCGCGGAACTCATATTGGGAGTGGCCCTGTTCTGCTATGAAAGCGGTGTGTTTAAGATGGCGGAGACCGGCGCGTTGGCGGCCTATCGGCTGGATCCGGCGATCAAAGGTGAGATCCAGCGGCTGATGCCCGAGTTATTCGTGGAGCCATAATTGTTGCGGCGGTGATTGAATGAGGTGCGGGTTGAACGAAAAAGAAGAAGGCGAACAACTGCAAATCGATTTCGGAAAGCTCGCGCGTGTGTCGGCATCCTGTTCGGCGGTAGTGCCGGTGGCGATCCAGGATGCCGATACGGGTAAAATTATCCTGGTGGCTTACACCAATGAACAGGCCTTTCGGCAGGCCATGCGGGAGCGCAAGCTGGTTCTCTGGAGTACGTCTCGCAATGAACTCTGGGAGAAAGGGAAGACCTCGGGCGAAACCTTTGAACTTCTGGAGGCGTACGTGAATTGCGAGCAGAATTCCCTTCTGTACCGTGTCCGTCCGAACCGGGGAGGCGTCTGCCATACACGGAATCGGAAGAACCAGGCGCGCAACTGCTTTTATCGCCGGATTCGTTTCGATTCGCTGGCGCTGGAGAATATCGATCCCTAAGTGGTCTAAAAATTTGAAAATTATTATTGCATTGGATCCTTGGCTATGCAAGGATGCGTCCGCTTTGCTGAGGATAGGGGTGAAAACATTACGGAGAGATAAAGATTATGAGCAAAAACGTTAATGAATTGACCGCCGGCCAGATTATCGGGCTTTTGAAACTGCGCCGTAAGATCGATGGGCTGGACCGAAAACGGAGCGCCTTGGTGGCACAGTTGGACAAGATCGCGCATGGAGAGCGGGCATCGGGAAACATTGCCCGGCAACACCGCCCGGCGCGGCGAAAAGCAGGGGCCAGAAAAAGCCGCATGCGTGAAGCCTTGGTTGCAGTTCTGGGCCAGGCAGGAAAACCGCTGAAAGTGCCCGCGATTCATCAGGCTCTCGTTGCCAGGCATTTCCTCATGAAATCCAAGGATCCCAAAAAACTTATCGGGGTCCGGCTATATACGGATCGCAAGACATTTCGCAAGGTCAAGCCTGGGTGTTTTACACTCAGAAAGAAGTAAGATAGGTAATCACAACCGAGGAGGGCAGCAGTAATGGCAAAGTCGAAAACCAAGAGTGAAATCATTGCCGGTATCGCGGAAGCCACGGAAATTTCCAGGAAGCAGGCGGGGCTAGCATTGGAAGCCCTGGTGTGCATGGCGTACAAAGGGGCCAAAGACAGTTTCACCATCCCGGGTCTTGGCAAGCTTGTTCTGGTTAACCGGAAAGCCCGCAAGGGCCGTAATCCTGCTACCGGGGCTATTATTGACATTCCGGCGAAGCGGGTCGTGAAGTTCAGGATTGCCAAGGCGGCGAAGCTGGCGATTCTGTAATCACAGGCGCTTTTGTATTTTGAATCTGAAAAAGGCCGGGGCCCATGTGCCGCGGCCTTTTTTCTTTGTGCGCTATGACTATCGCCTTCTGGAAAATGCATGGGGCCGGTAATGATTTCATCCTGGTGGATGATCGTCGGACGGAGTTTCCTGCTTCGGATGCCGGATGGATCCGCCGTCTTTGCGCCCGGAATACCGGGGTCGGCAGCGAAGGGGTGATTCTGATTTGGCCCTCGACGGTTGCGCATTTCCAGATGCGGTTTCTCAATCCGGATGGATCCGTGGGGGAAATGTGCGGCAACGGCGCCCGCTGTGTGGCCCGCCTGGCCTATGACCAAGGCATTGCCCCGCCGCAAATGCTGATTGAAACCGGCGCCGGTTTGGTCCGGGCCGAAATCGTGGATGACCTGGTGCGCCTATTCATGACGCCTCCGGTAGCCTGGCGGATGAGCTTTCCGCTGGAGGTCTGCGGGTGGACCGGGACGTGTCATAGCGTCAACACCGGGGTGCCGCATGCCGTCATTGAAATGGATGCCCTGGCCTCGGTGAATATCCATGAGCTGGGGCGTGCCATCCGTTATCATCCGGCTTTTGCGCCGCGCGGTACCAATGTGAATTTTATGACCGTGACGGGACCCGGAGCTTTACGGCTCCGGACTTACGAGCGGGGTGTAGAAGCGGAGACGCCGGCTTGCGGGACGGGGAGCGTGGCCTGCGCCTTGGTCGCGGGGCGTCTGGGAAAAGTTACGCCACCGGTCCAGGTCGCCTGTGCCCATGGAGACATTTTGGTCGTTGATTTTCGTTTGAAGGATGACGGAGCGGAGGATGTGACGCTGATTGGTCCGGCGGTCTATATCTTTGAAGGACAGATCAAATACCGTTCCTAATACTTTCAGCAGTCTTTCTCTGGAAGTCCCTGGGGTGTTCCTTGCTCAACCACTGTGGAATGCCTGCACCGCCGCCTCGTACACGACGCGGATGGAAACGCCGGCTTGCTGGGCCAGGCGGGCGCAATCATCGTGTTCCGGTGCGCGGGTGATGATCCGTCCTTTCCATGCCCCGGTTTTTACGCGGACCTTGCCGTAGGCAGTTTCAATTTCCTCGTGCCGACGCTCCAGCGTAGTCCGTTGAACGAGATACTCCCGGATCCCGAAGGTTGTGCATTCCATGAAAATCAAATCAATCATGGCTTCCCGCTGTTCGCGTCGGCATAAGACAGTCAGGAGAATTCCCGGGCGCTGTTTTTTCATCTGCACCGGGGTTAGAAACGCGTCCAGCGCCCCTGCCGTCAGTAGACGAGTTGTCAGACTTCCGATCAATTCCGGGATCGTGTCGTCCAAGTTGCATTCCAGCACCAGACATTCATCATTCCGTGTGTCGGCGGGCTGGGATTCCAGGAGCATGGCGCGCAGCACGTTGGGCCGGGACGTGAGCGGGTGATGCCCGAAGCCATGGCCAACCCGCTGGAGTCGCAGGCCGGCCGGTATGGACTTGTGACGGGTCCAGGTGCTGAGTAGTGCGGCCCCGGTCGGTGTTACCAGTTCAAATGGTTCATCTGCCGGCACGATGTTCATGCCTTTCAGCAGTTCTACCGTGGCTGGGGCCGGCACGGGAAGAACGCCATGGACGGTTCTTACTGTACCGTGTCCCAGCGGGAGCGGGCTGACTGTCACGGAGTCGATGGCCAGCAGTTCCAAGCCCAGACATGCTCCTGCGATATCGACGATCGAATCCACGGCGCCGACTTCGTGGAAATGGACCTTGTCCGGCGTTGTTTCATGGACCAGCGCCTCGGCTTCCGCCAGACGCTGAAATACCGCCAAGCTGGCTTCCTTGACGCGGGGTGAAAGGATGCTGTGAGTGATCAAGTCCTGAATTTCAGATAATCCACGGTGGGGAGGGTGATGTGAGTGTTCGGTGTGGACATTAACCTGAATACCCCGCAGTCCATGGTCCTGACAAAGTGCGGTCTGAATGTCAAAGGTTCCGATCGCCAGGCTGGCCAGCTGGCGTTGGAGTTCATCGCGCGAAGCACCCAGGTCAATCAGGGCGGCGAGAATCATGTCGCCGCTGGCGCCGCCGACGCTGTCGAAATACAGACAGTTCATAATCTGGCTATCTTCCCTGGCGATTGATCAATCCGGCCGCCACGCCGGCGCCGAATCCGTTGTCAATATTGACCACCGAAATACCGGGAACGCAGGAATTTAACATGGCAAGCAAAGCGGCCACGCCGTTCATTCCCGTTCCATACCCGATGCTGGTCGGGACGGCGATGATCGGGCGGTCCACCAGTCCGCCGATGACGGAGGGCAAGGCGCCTTCCATGCCGGCGACAACGACGATGGCGCGCGAGCTCTTCAGAAAATCAACGTGCTTCAATACCCGGTGCAATCCGGCGACGCCGACGTCGTAAATCCGTTCCACGGCGGCGCCCATGCATTCGGCGGTCAGTGCCGCTTCTTCCGCCACGGGGATATCCGAGGTGCCGGCGCAGACCACGGCAATCCGGCCGACGCGTCGGGGCCGGCGGGTTACTTCGAGCGTGATGGCTTTCGGTAATTCATGGTAAACCGCTTTCGGGTGGGTTCGGCGAACGACAGCGAACTGCTCGGGTGAGGTCCGTGTGGCCAGCACATTCTGTCCGGCCGCAACCAGCGCCGATATGATTTCCGTAATTTGATCGGCCGTCTTGCCGGGGCAGTAGATCACCTCGGGAAGCCCCCGGCGATGCGCCCGGTCAAGATCCACCCGGGCAAAGCCGATGTTTTTCTCGGTCATGGCTTCCAGCCGCTTCGCGGCAGCTTTTGCCGAAAGACGGCCTTGGGCCAACTGGTTCAGGATATGGGTGATGGATGAATGCATGGGTTTAAATAGGCCCCGCCGGATGGGACCTAAATTTGACGGCTTTCCGTGTTTCAATGGATTTCCGGGCGGCCGTTATCATGGCGAGTCCTTCGAACGTTGTCATCATGTCCACTGGCGCCGGGCCGCCTTTGAAAAACTTTTTGATTGCACAAAGAATATCACGCTTACTATAGCGGGTGTTGCAGATAAAAGGAATGGCTTTAACCTGGCCCTGGGTCTTCCCAATAATGAGGCCGCCGTAATTATCGCAATTCCGAATGGCTTCCACGAGGCCCTGGCGGTCATTGCCGTAGTTGACGATGGTTACAATGCTTGTTTTGGTTTCAATGGCCTGAATCGATTGAGGTGTGCATCCCATAAGGCGTTGGAGCATTTCGAACGTGTGCGCTCCGTACCAGACCAGCGAATCGCCGGCCGGGGCGGCGCCCAGCGCTCCGAACACATTGGCGATCCTGATCTCGCCGACTTGGGCCTTGACTTGGGTAATTTCCGGACAGAACGGAATCGAGGAACCGGACCAAACGCGCGTTGCGTGTTGTTTCATCAACTTGATAATGGCTTTTCCATCGGCCAACGTCGCGGCCAGGGGTTTGTCCAGGAACACCGGCTTGCCCAGCGCGGCAACTTTTTTGAAATACTCCAGATGGTAACTGCCGTCATTGATTTCCAGCATGAACGCGTCGGCCCCTTCGGCCGCTTCGTCAAAATCGGCGGTGACCTTGACGTCCCAGGCTTCCAATTGCTTTTGTCGCTGATCGAGCCCATCCTTGTTCTGGAAGGGGGTCGGGAACCGTAAACAGGAAACGGCCTTGAGTCCCGGAACTTTCTGGTCCTCCGGGCAATCCGGCGCTTGCATCCGCCGGGGAAACTCAATGCTGTGACTGGTATCCAATCCGATGATGGCAACCTTGATCATGCTGGTATTTCCTTCATATGGAGAAATTAACTAACTGGGGAGGTTGTTTGCTGACAGGATTTACAGGATGAAAATGCTTTTGGCAAGCCGGTAGTTTGTCGTGTAGTTTGTCGGAATTGGCGGGTATGATCCTCGGCGGGGGTGCCGGCCGCCCAACTCCAGTGTCCCATCGAGGCCTTGCGCTTGCGGTTCAACCCGGTCTGCTGCGCAGATGCCGATGGCCCCGACGGACTGGAAACGGATTAGTGAATGGAACTTGGGTAAGACGCTTCAACATCTCTCATGCCGTTACCTTGCCGTGAGGTTGGCGGATCTGGCGCGGGCTCTTGCCGGTGCAACGTTTAAATACACGCGAGAAATAAAACTGGTTTTCGAATCCGATTTCGTATGCCACCTGGGAGACGGTCTTTCCTGTCATCAGGAGAAGATCCTTGGCGCGCTCTATCTTGCGCTGTTCCAGGTATTGCATGGGCGTTTCGCCCATCTGCTGTTTGAAGAGATGGGAGAGACGTGACGGCGACAGCGCACACACCCTGCCCAGATCGGTGAGTGTTATCCTCTTCACCGAGTTATCGCACAAGTAGTTCAACGCGGTGCGAATCCGGTCATCCAGACCGGCCGTCCTGCTGGCGGGGTTCCAGATGTCGCAGGTGAGGAGGATCTCTTCGATGATGTTCATCACGAAGTCGCGTCTCCGTACGTAAGTGCCCAGGGAGAGTTTCAGTGCATCTTCCATCCGCGCCAGCAGTTGCCTGCGAACCTGGGCATCGCGTATCTGGAGATTGAAAAACCCTCCGGCCCGTTTGGGCCAGGCCAGCCAGTCGTGCCAATGTGACCGGGGAGTGAAACAGAACCAGATGTGATTCCATTCGCCTGCATCCTTATCCATGCCGTAATCCTGAAGCACCTCCGGTTCAAACAGTAGGAAATCACCAGCCTCAAGCGGGAACGTGCTTTTTCCTTCGCTTATCCATCCCCGGCCGGAGACGGTGTACTCAAGAAGCCAAACATCAGTTCCGCCTAGTCGAAACACGCGATGCGGATTGTTCCTGTTGTTCTGACTGCGGCCCACCGAACCTGACTGAAGAATGACGGGAGGGAACTTCATGCAGCAGGATAGTATATGTATTTAGCCGTTAGTGCAATGGATTCCATCAGGAAGAAATGGTATTCTTTCTGGAGTTTTGTGAAATCAAGGCACGGAAAGGGGCAGGACATGAACCACCTGTCACGATGGGGAATGGCGTTGGTGGTCTGCGCGATTTGCGTATTCGGCTTCGGGTCGCGTTTTGCCGCCGGAGCGGAACCGGGAAACTTGGCCTTGGTCAAGGGCGTGCCCGCCCCTGTTATCTGGGACGACTTTTCCGATGGCAAAATCAGCAGCCGCACGGGCAAAGATCCCTGGGGCAGGCCGCTGCCGGAATGGAAGGTTACTCAAGGGAAAGCCCCCAGTGGCAGACCGCTGTCGGATTCGAAGCTTGAAGTTGTTGATGGCAGTGTCAAGGTTACCGCTGCCGCGCCGACCCTGGAACTGCCGTGCAAGGTTACGGTAGGGACCTGGAAGTGGCGCTATCGCTACCCGAACGACGCTCCGGCGGGCCGGGACAGGGGCTGGAACGTCAGGTTTATCACCCAGAGCAATGGCAGCAGCGCAACCCTCTTTATTGCCGACGGGCACTGGTGGCTGGACTATTCCGCCGTTGCCGAAGTGGGAGGACGGTGGCCGCGTGTCTTGTTGTCACACTATATCATCAATATGGCTGGCAGCCAGATCGGCGGCTTGGGGCTGGTTGACGGGAAGGATTGGCACGAAGTAGTGGTGGCCCGGGATGCGAACGGATACTTCTACTCCTGGCTGGACGGCAAGTTCGTCCGCTGGTCGCTCGACGCTGCCCCAGACATCAAGGATAACGTGTGCATTGTCTTGAGTGTAGGCGATGCCCACTGGAACGAGGTTTCAAAACCGGTTCTACTGGACAATTTCGAGGTCTATGACGGGGTTGTTCTCCCTCCGCGCGAGAGCATTGTCTATGACCCCGGTGCTGGCACTATCGTCCTGGATGGTTTTGGCATCACGTTGGCCAAGATTGCCAAGGCCGTCAATAACCCCTCCGTCTTCGCCTACGATGCCGCCAAGCGGACAGCCGTTTGCTCTGCTGATCTGCATCTTCAACCCGGCGCTCAGTTGGTAATCGACAAAGCGACGTTGAAACTGGACGGCACCGCCGCCGCACCGCGCAAGATCAAGTTCGGCAGTGACGTGACGTTCCGCCTTAACAAGGCGACGCTGACGACCACCGGGGATGCGCCGTTCGTCTGGGAGGGCGTCGGGGAGGACGTCACCAATTTCAACGGCGTGCTGTGGGTCAAGGACTCGACGGTCAGCAACTTCGGCGGGCTGGGGATGCGGGGGATCGACACGGTGCATTTGGAGAACAGCAAGTTTACCAATCTTGTCGGCGAAGAGCCGATGCGGTTCATCTTCACGGTTCCGACGCACGACCTGACGGTCCGAGGGTGCCTGTTCGAAGGGCAGACCGGCGCCGAGACGATCCTCTTCCGCGGGGGCGACCAGTTCGGCGAGCTGGTGCCCAAACCGGTTGGAATTGACTTCGTGGACTGCGAGTTCCGCAACACCACATTCTTGCGTGACTTCGTCCCACCCTATTACCTCAGCCCCGGCCGCCCCGGAGGCACCGCCAACGCGATCAACTGCAAGTTCGACAAGCTCGCCTTCAACGGCACGACGTTGCGTATGAAGTATTATCTGGATGTGCTCGTCGTGGACGCGAGCGGCAAGGGCGTGCCCAACGCGAAGGTAATAGTGGTGAACGAGCAGGACGACAAGAATCATCCGGCTGAGAACCTGTGCGTCGGACAGAAATACATGAAGGTGGGCGACCAGGTGTCGGTGGAGGGCGAGAAGTATTTCAGCGGTCAAACGGGCAACTGGTTCAAGGGGTGGGCGGACGTCAACGACCATCGCGAGGCGACCACGGGCGAGGACGGACATACCCAGCTTCCGAGCGATGCCGCCGGAACGCTTGTCATTACCGACCGCGTGCATATGGCAGGGAACCCGACGTACACCTATACCGTCCGCGTCGAAACCAGCGACGGCCGCAAGGGCGAGGTCAAAGGCGTCAAGCCCGGACCGGAATGGCGCCGGGCAAAGCCCGACGAGTACGCAAACACGGTGAGAATCGCAGTCAAGTGAAACCGCTTGTTCGAAAGGAGTGCAGCGCATGATAAATCGTATGTTCTTGGCAGGAATCTCCATTACCTTATTGGCCGTTGCCGGCTGCACCAGTGCGCCAAGAAACGCGCCGCGGGGCATGGGCACTTCGGTTCATGCGACTTCCACCGAAGACGGCAAACTGGCGGGATTTACTCAGGCCGAGCTGCTGAAGGAATATCGCGGCTATCTCTTCGATGATTTTCTGCCTTCGATGGACAAGTATGTGATTGACCATGAATACGGCGGTTTCATGTGCAATACTGATGCCTGCGGCCGGAATATTACTACCGATAAAAGCCTATGGTATATCGGCAGAGGCCTATGGGTCTATTCCTTTCTATACAATCGACTCGACAAGAATCCTAAATACCTTGAAGTGGCGCGGAAATGCGTTGAGTTCCTTTGGAAAAACAGACCTCGTGACGACATCCGGTGGCCCTCCACGTTTAAGCGGGATGGGACAATCATCGAAGGGCCGTACTCCGAGATCTATGGCGACCTTTTTCTTGCCAATGGTCTGGCAGAATATTCGAAGGCCGCAAAAGACGATCTCTACTGGTACATGGCCAAGGACATCCTGCTGAAATGCCTCCGCATCTATGACGGCGAGAACTATAGGTCTTCCGAGAAAGGCATCAAGGCGGCGCGGATCAACGGCCAATGGATGGTCATTTTGCACCTTGCGACGCAGCTGCTTGAATACAAGGAAGATGCGGAATTGGAAGTTGTTGCCGGGCGCGCAGTGGATGCAATTATGAACTATCATTACAATCCCAGTTTTGGCCTGATCAATGAGGAGTTGAATCATGATCTTTCACGACCTGAAGGTCCTGTGTCGCAGTTTGTCTACCTGGGCCATGATATAGAAGTGCTCTGGATGGTCATGGCCGAGGCGACGCGCAAACACGATGAAAAGCTCTTCGATCTTGCGGCGGAAAGGTTCAAACGGCATGTGGAGGTTGCATGGGATGACGTCTATGGAGGGGTGTTCTGTTCGCTTGAAGATGTTGACAAGAATATATGGGGGAATCCCCAGAAGGCGTTATGGGCGCAGGAAGAGGTTTTGATCGGTATGATGATGATTATCGAACGTCGAGGTTATCCGTGGGCCCAAGACTGGTTTGGCAAGGTATACAGATATGTGGTTGAGAATTATCCGCTGGCGAAACATGGATATGAATCTTCGTTCTGGATTTGTTATGCGGATCGGAAGGTCGCCTTCAAAAAGGAGGATTTTACGCGGGTTGAGAATTACCATCATCCTCGTCACTTGATGCTGAATATTCTAAGTTTGGAACGAATGCTGGAAAAAAGATAGGGTAATATCGGCATGGTGCGAACTCAACTTCAGCCGGAGATGGAACTCCGCCTGACAGAAAGCGGGGGACTCTGTGAAACAAAAGCCCCATTGGTTTTGCCCAAAGGAAAAGAGCAAACTTTGCCAGTTATTGACATTCACGAACATGTAATTTTACTCCAGGCTTCATAGACCCATTGCGCAAGGAAACGATAAGGAGGGAGGCCCCATGAGACTCTCGCAGGGAGCAAAGACAGAAGGGTGCGGCGTTCTTTTCCGGGTGGTGTCGATGGCGTTGGGATGTGTGGCTTTGGTCGGCGCAGCGCGCGCCGCCGATATCATCTACTATTCGCAGGACACGATTGTACTGAACAGCGGCACGGCCACGCTTGCCGATATCCACAAGGCGGTCAACAACCCGAGCGTCCTTTCGAAAACGAGCGATGAATTGCTGGGCGACGACGAATACGTCTTGACCGCCAATATGAAAGTGAACGCTTCCGCCATCCTTATCATAGACGGTTGCACTCTGAAGTTTAACGAGCCGTCGCACAATAAATACGGCCTATCGAATTACGGAGAGGTCAAGATAAGCAAGGCGACGCTAACTTCCTCCACC
>JAHIJO010000008.1 GCA_018898455.1 Verrucomicrobiota bacterium
CAGTTCATTTTATGTGTGTTTTCAGAAGAGTTGTGTTTTGAAAGGAAACAGGCTGGGAAATGGGTTGAATTTTGACAAGTTGGGCATGGCGTATGGCGCCTGAGTGGGCGCTAAAACTGTTACCTTGATTTGAACCAGGCCAGTTATTTGTTTAATCGCCTTCTCATTTTCAGCAAAAGGTTATTGATCATGATGGTTCTTTGTGACGGGATTTTACCCCGCTTGGCGTTCCAGCGCTGGATGATCGCGCTGGCAACGGCCTGTCTTCTGGCGCCGGCGCTCGGCCAGGAAGTCGAATTGGCCAACGATGATAAAAACAAGATGGATCCGTTCGAAGAACACAGCCTCGGCAAGGCCGACAAGGCGTTCAAGGCAAGACAATATCGCACGGCGGCGGCCGAATACGATTCCTTCCTCATCGAGTTTCCCCAATCGCGCGTCCGCGCGTATGCCCTGTTCCGCAAAGCCCGTTCCATCGATCTCGACAATAAGCGGTTCGACGCCATCAAAAAGTATAATGAGGTTTTAGATTACTTCCCCACCGCCATTCCTTACGCGGCGGGCGCGCTCTATTACATGGGCCAGGGCTACATGGACACCGGCGACCCCGAAAACGCGATCAAGGCCTGGGTGGAAATGGTCCAGGACAAGGACTACCGCAAGCATTTCCTGGCGGCTTCGGCCCTGAATAAGCTGGCTGAAAATTCCTGGAAGGAAAAGAACTATGAAAAGACCCTGGAGTTTTACGAACAGGTCGTCGCCGACTTCCGCACCGCCAATCCGCAGGCGGCCAAGACGGCCATGGAAAAGGTCATCGAGTACCGGATGAAAATCAGTCCGGACGAGTCCCGGCTCCGCGCCTTCTATATCAAGGCCATGGGCTTCAACGACCAACCACAGAAAATCGCCGGCGACCCGGTCGGCGCGCCGGCTTACTGGAGTTTCATAAGATCCCAGGTCCGGAAGTTCGGCGCACAGTTCAACGACACCCAAGCCAGCGCCCGCCGGCAATTTTACCGCTACTGGTCAGACGCCATGGAAGGCAAGTTTCCGGACAACGACGATTTTCAAATCGACTATATCGATTTCCGGTACGCCCAGGAAAACAATCTGGAAAAACGCGTCCAGCGTTTGGACACCCAGTTTGCGAAATACCAGAAACCGGGCAACGCCACGCGAATCATCAAGTGGCTCAACCTGTACCTGGGCAACAAGGCCAAGATCAACGAGTATTACGCCAAGCTGGACCTTTCAAAACTGGGTCAGGCCGACACCGAACAACTCGTGTTCGCCCTGCTGGCCCAGAAGGAATATGCCATGGCCCTTAACGCGTTCGATAAACTATTGTTCAAGGACATGACGGATGCCGCCCGGGAAGCCTTCGCCCGCCGGTTATGGGACTCCACCAAGGCCGGGTTTTCCATCACGGCCCTGGAACGGGTCGCGGACAGTTTCACGGATAAGGAATACGGCACGATGGTCCTGATCCGGTATTATTATTCGACCGGCAACCTGGCCGCCAGCCTTTCCCTGGCCGAGAAGCTGAAGACCAGTCCCAAGTTTGCCACCGAGGTGCTGACTATCATGGGCGATTTGTATCTGGGCGCCGGCCAGTATGAAAAGGCCATCCCCTGTTACCAACAAGCGAACAACCCGCCCTCCACTCTCTTCAAGACCGCCGACTGTTACTCCCGGATGGGCAAGGTGGACAGCGCGGTGGCCACCCTGCGCGAGGTGGAAAATTTCTTCGTGAAAGACGCCCCACGCGCGGCCATGACCATTGCCTCCCTGTACCAGAAGGCGGGGCTCAGCGATAAACACGTGGCCGCCCTGAGAGCCCTGATTAAAAAATACCCCGGCAGTTCGGAATCCAGCGCAGCCCATCAGGAGCTGGAAAAACTGGGGCTGAAGACCGGCGGGGGTGTGGATACGTAAAGGTTAACATTCAAATATTAAAAAACCTTGGAACCAAAGCGTGACATTATGAATCTAAAACCGATAATGACCGGGATCATGGCAGCGGTGTTGCTGGGAACCTGGGTGTCCGTCGAAGCGGCCCGCGTGGCCAAGACGCCGACCGACGCGGCGGATGACAAGTCGGAGGGCGATTTCGCGGCGGAACGCCTAGTGGAAAAGGCCCAGGAATTGATCCAAGCCCAGGAATACGATCGCGGCGTTAAAATGCTGGAGAGCGTGATCGACCAGTACCCGAAAAGCCGCGTCCGCTACAAGGCCTGCCTGGCCCTGGGCAATCATCTGGTCAACATTCAGAAATACAACGAGGCCATCCAGTATCTCCGCGGCCTGAACAACCTGAACAAACCGGGCACAGAGCTTTCGGGAGAAAATCGCGACTGGTACCTCGAAGCGCAGTATTTCATCGGCGTAGCCTATTTCAACATGCGCCAGTACGGCAATGCCTTCACGGCTCTGCGCGCCATTACCCGCGATTATCCCAACACGGTCTGGGCCAACCAGGCCTATTATTACATCGGCATGTGTCATTTTGCACAGAAAAACTGGAACAAGGTGATTGAAGCCCTGACAATGGTCGGCACGTTCATCGATCCCGACAGCTCCACCGTCGAATACACCGAGGCCGGCCGGCGCTTCTACGTAAAGGTCGCGGATGCCGATATCCCCGTGCTTTACCAGACCGGCAAAGATATCAAGCTCCAGGTCTTCACCAAAAATGGCGACCTGGAAACCGTTATGTGCGCAACCGTCGGGACCAAGGAAGGACTGGCCATGGGCTCCATTCCCACGGCAGCGGGCACAGCCGTCACCAACGACGGCATTCTCCAACTGATCGGCGGCGATATTATTAAGGTTAAGTATTATGACGACAACACGGAAGCGGGTGAAAAAGATATCTTAAGGGAAAAGTCAGTCAAGGTCGTCTCCACCGCCAAGATATCGTTCACGACCGGAACCTACGAGTCCCCGGCCGCCGCCGCCTATCTAGGCCAGCCGGTTTTTATCCTCATCAATGACCTGGACCGGGATACAACCGCCGAAGCCGACAAGATTACCGTCCGGGTCGTGTCCCGCTACAAGCCGGAACAGGATGAAAGCGTCAACCGGGCCGTCGACACCGCCAAACTGATCCTCAAGGGCGATGAACGCGAGTATGAAATCAGGGATGAGGCCACCATGACCCTGGCAGAACTGGGCCCGCCACCCGTGCACAGCGGCCGCTTCGGGGGCAATGTCATAATCCAACCCCTTGTGGAAGGCGCTCCGCCCAATAAAGCGGACACTGTGCTGACCTGCGGTATGGATGATGAAATCGTGGCCTTCTACACCGACGAACTGAACATCGACGGCGCTTCCCGGCGCGACGCAACCGCTACCATCCTGGTCGTAGGCGAGATTGACGGACGGCCCATGGTGACGCAGAACGTCGTCTTCGACCCTGTCGTCAAGGCCAAGAAACAGATCGTGGAAGCCACGGCCTATCTCCAGTTGACCCGCATCTTCAAAAGCATGGGACTGATGAAAAACGCCGTGGAAAAGGCCAATCAGGGCATGGATCGGGTGCAGGATATCATCCTCACCAAAGCCCCCATTCCCTCCCGTCTGAAGGAGGAAGCGTTCCAAATCAAGTGGGACCTCCAGATCGAGATAGAGGACTTTTCAGGCGCCGTGGCCACCTGCCAGCTATTCAGCCGGCTGTTCCCAACTTCCTCCTTCGCAGATGAAGCGCTGATGAAAATCGGCATGGTCAAGCTGGAGACCAAGGACATCCAGGGCGCGATCCGGGTCTTTTCTTCGATTCTCTCCCTGCCAAACTCGCAGGCCAAGGCAGAAGCCCGCTACCGGACCGCCGAGGCCCAGGAAATTTTGAAAAACAAATCGGCGGCCATGCAGATTTACAAGCAATGTGCCGAGCAGTTCCCGGACAGCGAATACGCCGGCAAGTCGCTCGGCAAGCTGGTGGATTATTATATCGAGTCCAAGGAATACACCCAGGCCGACTACCTCCTGGAACAGATTTTCCAGGATTACCCCGACGCCAGTTTCCTCGACAGCATGCTGTTAAAATGGGTCCTCGCGTCCTACCAGATGGGCAACTACGACAAGGCCCGCGAGAAATGCACCCAACTGCTGTTTGAGTACCCCGGCAACCAGTTCGCGGCCCAGGCCAAAACCATTCTCTCCAAACTGGAAAGGAAAACCCAAGAATGAAAACACGATATATCCAACTCCTGACGGCGGCGTGCCTGCTCGGCATGGCGTCCTTGGGCGCGACCGCCGAAGCCCCGCCGGATCCCAAGAAGAAGGCATTCGACGATCTCTGCCTCAAGGTTCAGCGCGGCAAGAGCGATGTGACCGAAGCCGACCTGACGCAGGTACTGACGTCCGCCCGGGAACTCGGCTATCCCTACCCGGCCGCCGCCGCAGTGAAAAGCTTCTCGGCCATGCATCCCGCCTTGAGCCCGCAACTGCAGGTCATGGCCGCTGAAAACTCCCTGCTGGCAGGTGATTTTCGCGCCGCTGTGACACGATATAAGTCTTATCTCACTTCGGCTCCGGCCGACAAAGCCTCCTCCGACCTGGCCGCCCGGATGCTGATCATTCTCATCGATTACCTCAACGCCGAAGGGGAAGCCTATGCGTTTATGAATGCCGAAGGGGCCCCGTTCCGGCAGAGCGAGAACGCCCGGAAATTCGATCTCTGGTTTCTCGACATGGCACTGCGCAAAGGCGATGTCCTTGCCGCCGCCAAGCGTCTGGCGCCGCTGTTCTCGGAAAAAATGCCGGTGGAGCAGGAAAAATTCTTTTATTGGGACTATCTTGACTGGGCAATGTCAAGTGTTCGGCATCCCACCGAAACACTATATCCCGCCGCTCCGATCCTGGCCCAGCTCCTGTCCCTGTTAAGGGCCGACAATCGCACTTTGGTCAAATACCGTTTCTACCTGGCCAACCTGGATTTCAAGGCCGCCAACGCCGGCAAAGCCAAGGAAGCGGCAGAAGCCGCCTTTGCCTCAGTCCTCACCGCCGCCAAGGCCTACTTTGACGCCAGTCCACGCGCCGAAACTCTTCAGGACATAGAGGAAGTGTTCTCCTCCGGTTTCAAAGACGCGGAATGGAAGTTCTGCCAGAAGGCCAAGCAGGAATTTTTCACCCAGGCCTTCGCCCGGGTGCCGGACGAGGACCGGGTTGCCCTGATCCGCTGGATGCCCGGCAATACCGCCTATCTGGCCGGCCCTGAACAGTGGGAATCTCTATGCCTGGCCTATCCGTCCG
Source organism: Verrucomicrobiota bacterium (assembly GCA_018898455.1). Lineage (GTDB taxonomy): Bacteria > Verrucomicrobiota > Kiritimatiellia > JAAZAB01 > JAAZAB01 > JAHIJO01. Next base: position 5,254 of record JAHIJO010000008.1, read on the forward strand.
CTTTTGCCCGGGCCGGACTCTTCATCTATCCCCGCGCCAACCCGGAAGTGTTCCGCAAGCAGGCGCCATTCCTGGCGGATGTCGCCACACCCTACGCTGCAGTGGTCAAAGCGCTGGCCGCAGGGACAGACCTGGAAACCTGCGCACGGCATCTCCTGGAAAAGGAATCCTGGCATCTTCAGACCACCCAATTCTATACCTTGCTCGTCACGGAGCTGTGGCCGTCGTTCCGGAATTTTACCCGTCCCGAGGCCGACAAACTTCCTGCCGATTATTACTCCAAGTTCCTGGCAAAATTCGGCTCCGAAACGCTCATGAAAACGCCGGTTCCCCTGATGGACACCAACGCAGCCGCCGCCTTTGTCATGGCCGCGTGGGAATCCGGAGAGAAACCCAAACTGCCCGACGCGCTCCACCTGCTCGACGCTTTCCCCTACTCCGAAGCCGAACGTTCCGCCATTTTCGATCCGGCCTACAAGGCGTTCAAGGACTGGGCCGGCAAAGTCGGCACAGCCTCTGAATCCGTCGCCATGGCCAAGGTCAAAATCGAACGCGGCGAAAAGGCGGCGGCCAGAAAGAAAGCAGCGGCAGAAGCCAAAAAAGCGGCGGAAGCCAAGGTCGCGGCCGGCAACACCCAGGCGCAAGCGGAACTCAAGGCAGCCAACGATGCCTGGACCGCCGCCGATTCCGAATCAGCCCAGGCAGCCGGCGCGGCCGCCGATGCCGCCGAGGTGCTGAAAAAATTCGGCAATGGTCCCAATATCGGCGCCAATCAGATTTCGGCCATGGAAACCGCCTTCAAGGCCGTCCTCGACCCCAAGGTCTTCAATCCCGATAAAGCCGCATCGCCCCTTTGCAAGAACCTGGCATTGATCCTGGCTGCCGTACAGGATAAAAAACAGGAGGATTACGAAAAAATCGCCCGCCAGATTTACGGTGATTTCAAGGATTATTCCGCCAAGAAAACGCCGCTGGGCGCCGCGGTATTATCCTTACTCCTTGACAACCGCCCATCCGCATTCGACACGCTGGACTTCCAAGTCGAGGTGTTGACCGATCAATTGGCCCGCTGGGGAACCGGCCCTACAAACCAGTCCGTCTCTCTGGTCTATGCGACGATCGTTGCGGGCCGACCGGGCTGGCCTTCACGCGCGCCGACTGCCGATCAGCCGAATATCCTGAAAGTCAATGAAGCTCTCGAAAAAGCCCTGCTGGCTCAGATCGACAAGGGCCAGTTTTCGCCCACCCTGTTCCAATGGTTCCGGGAAACACGGCGAGGTAACGGCTGGCAGAACGATGATGCCGGACTCATGGTCATGGGCAAGCTCATCCAGCAGAAACTACTGCTTAACAGCGCTTATCGGTTGAACGGCGACACGGCCGCCACCACCCTGATGTGGCTGATTCGCAATGAATTTCCCAAGCTGAAGGACCAGTATCCCAGCGAGTCTTTTTTCGACGACCTGTACGTCGAGGAATGCGCGCGGAACAACAAGCTGGATTTCGCCTACTGGAACTATGGCGCCGACAGCAAGGGCAAGATCGTCAACCTCGCCACTCGCCTTTTGCAGTCGTACTCGACCTTGCCTTTTTCCTATCGTGCCTTCGGGCCGACCAACGATCTCTGGAAATGGCACAGCCAGTGCCTGCAGAAGAATGCCGCCTGGCGCAAGGAACACGGGGTCAACGAGGACGAACGCGGCAAACTGATCGCCATGCTGGCCGCGGCGTATGGGGCCAACCGCTTTGATGAATTCGCCCGGGGCGATTATTACTTCGCCGCCAATGCCACCGCCGATACGCCGGAAAGTCGGGCCACGTTCTTTCAGAAACTGACCGCGTTTATCGCCCAAACACGGACCACGCCGGAACGTGTGCCGCCCCCCAGCCTGGAGGTCCTGGCAAAACTGAAGGACTTTACCCCGAACGAAATAAATGCCTTCCTGGCATTCTTCCCGGCGACAACCCCGGCGCGCTGGACCACGGGCCGTTCCTATGAACTGCTGCTGCCGGCGATCCATAACAGCCTGCTGGCCCAGAAACGCTACCCCGACCTGCTGAGCGTAATCCCCTTCTTCTGGAAAATGGCCAAGGATATGAACAGCAATGCCATGTCCAAGCAGATAGCCGACTATGCGACCGCCCTGCTGGAGAAACAACTGCCCGATCTTGCCGGCGTATACAGCGGCGCAGGCCTGGATATCCTTGGGACCTCGATCCCCGACGACATCCGCATCACATTGATGGGTACGCGTCTGAAAGCCCTGGTGAGCATCGGCGGGGCCATTCCGGTTGACCGCACCGACCCACGATACCCGATTTTCGCGGCGCAGACCGCCTATTTGTCCGGTAACCTCCAAAATGCCTGGGAACTTTACCTATCCGTTCCGGATAAAGTCCTGGGTATGTTCAAGGAACTCGATCCGAATTTCTGCCTCTGGCTCATCAATCAGAACACGGAAATCCGGGATTTCAAGCGGTCCGAGGATTTGTCGCGTTCCATGATGCAATGGCTTGATTCCCTGCCCGAGGGTTTTGACCGCGAGATCCAGGCCCGGCTGATGATCGCCTACGGCGATATCGCGTTTGCCCGCCAGGAATTTCCCAAAGCCCGCGCCATGTATGAGCGAATCGTGGCCACCAAGACATTCGATGGAACCAAGGCCCGGAACGCAGCCGAACTCCGGATCGCCGAGGTGGACCGCCTGACTAAGAATTATGACAGCGCCATCGTCCGCCTGGAAAAACTGTCGCGGAGGATGGACCGTTATCTCCAGACCGAAAGCGCCTACCAGCTCGCGCTGATCAAATTTGACCAGGAGGATTACCTGGAAGCCTACCGGTGTCTGGAGACGGTTTTTGCCCTGGAGCCCAATCACGTCGAAGGGCGGATATTTCAAGGACGCATCAACCTCGAACTCAGAAAATACATGTCCGCCACGGACATCAACGTGGGACTGCTTTCCAGCCAGAAGATCATCGTGCCCGGCAATCCCATCAAAATCCGGCTGGATGACCGCAACCTGGCCGTGGTCGGCAAAAATGCCCAGATTGAAATCCGGGTTTGGTCGGATTCCGGCGACGAAGAATTTCTGAACTTGATTCTCTCCGGCGATTCCAAGACCCGGTTCGAAGGCCAGTTGCCGACGTCCCTTGAACCGACCGCGAAAGGCGACCACATCCTCCAGGTGCTCGGTAATGAAAAAATTCATTATGACTACTCGGAGAAATTCCGTAATGTCAACCGCATCGCATCCTCGGAACCGATGTCCATGACCGTCGTTTCCGATGCCGTGCTGACCGTTGCCGCCGGCAACATCCCCAGTGCTGCGCAGGAGCAGGCGGAATCCCTTCAGTTACTGATGGACCAAGCCCGCATCGGCGACCTGCTGGGCACCGGCCAATCCAACGCCATGGTGCGGCCGGGTAATCCCATTTATATTCGGGTCACGGACCTGGACAAATCCACGACACCGCAGAAAGATACTGTAGCAGTTAAAGTGACGGCATTCAGCGGCGACAGCATCCCGGACTTTCCGCTCCAGGAAACAGCGACTCATTCCGGCGTTTTCGCAGGCGTGGTACCCACCGCCGCGGCCGGCGCTCAGGCCTACGCCTCGGACTCCAGCGAAGGCCGGTTCCCCTTTTACGCCATCTCGGCGGAAACATATCCGGCTTGGGTGGCCCTGCCGAACAATCTTCGTCCCAAGACTTTCAGCGTGGACCTGAATGACAACGTGCTCCCCGGCACCATGAACATCGCGGCCGACACCCCCGGCCGGAAATTGAAACAATTCTTTGTCCAGCTTTCCATCAACGGGAAAGACTTCTCGACGGTCGGCAGTTGGCCGGCGCCCTTCAAACCCTGGGACGGTTCCCCGGGATTGGAATTCGTCGCATTCACCGAAAAAATCCCGCCGCAGAACCTGGCCGGCATCCGGCAATACATCGAGGCCGACAGTATCGGCCGGAACATTCAACGGGCAACACTCCCGCTCTCCAGCCTCCTCTCCAAGACCGGCGGCACCTTGATCGAATTCGCGCCGGACAAGGTGACGCTCCCCGCCGGCAACGTGGCGGGTCATCTCCGGGCGGCGTTCACCCTACCCTCCCGTCAGACGCGCACATTCAAGCTGACCACGACCAAGCCGGCGACAGCGCGTTGCTTCTTCGCCATTGATGGTCAGGAAGCGGACCCGAGTGCCGACAAAATGGCGATCCAGCGCTCATTTAAGAAGGGAACGCATTTCATCGATGTTTATTTTTACGCGCCCCAGCAGATCAAGTGGACGATAGAGTTGTTGTGCGATTCGGATGCGCCGCCCTATATGATTTCCTGTCCCCGCAGCCTGTTCGAACTCGCCGCCAATCCGGACATCGCCGCCGTTCTGCCCCAGACTGCCGCGACGGTCAGTAACAACACGGAACAGACCTCGTTTGATATCCGGTTTGCCCCGGAGACGCGGGCACGGGTCATCCGTCTGATCCTCGCCGATTTTGAAACCGACGCGCCCGCCATCCGAAAATTTTCCCTGACTTCCGCCGATGGCAAACCGATCCTGCCGACTAAGTCCGACTTCGTGGCCGCCAGCAAGAACCAGATCCTGGAAATCGTCGCCGGCGACAAAATCAGCATTGCCTACGAGGACGATAATGTTGTCACCAAGGGGAAGGAAATCCAGGAACAGTTCATGAGCGCCAATTTCCATAACGGCACGATCAGCGCCTGCACCTACATCGATGTCGGGGATGAAAAACAGTACATGCCCGTGTATCGTTTCGCTCCCGGCGAGAAATTCGACGTGATGATCGATGACCCTGATTGCGACGTATCCGACAAGCAGGACGTAGTGAAATTTACGGCAAAGACGCCGCAGGCCAAGGCCGTCGAGCTCCAGGCGCTCGAAACCGAGGAACATTCCGGCAAGTTCATCGGTAGTGTCTTTATCGTCAAGGGACAAGCCACGCGAACGAACGAACTTGTGGTGGCGCCCGAGGAGAACATCATTGTGGCTTTTGACGACAAGGAAAACACCGATCCGGGCATCCCCTGGATCCGCCAGCAGGTTGTTCAGCAGATTTCCTCTGAACCGCCCCAGCTCCGGGTCTACGAAATCTCATCCATTCCACTGGACGAGAAAAAGATCGAGGCCTTGCGCACCAAGGCGGCGGGAATGCTCGCCGGCAGCCTGAACCGGGAGGAAAGCTACACGCCATCCCGCGACCTGATCGCCACCCGGCCGGTGAAGGCCGACACGACCCGTCCGGCCACCATCATCAGCGAAGGTCCGCTCCTGGTGGAATTGCTCTATCCCGCCCTGTCGCTTTCGTCCATCAGCACGGCCGAAATCTACATCCAAACCAAGTCGGCCCGGCAAGCGGCCGGGGCGCCGGAAACAGGGTTCGATCCCGCCGTACCGGGAACGATCAAACTCTCCGCCTTTCCGCGCGAATTCCCCGGTATCAATCCACCGCCAGGATATGCCACGGTGCTCCTGCGCGGCGATCCTTACGCGGCATCGCCGGTCGTTGACGGACGGTTCTCTTACGTGGTCCTGAAAACATTTGGCGGAGGCAGTGCGCTCGCCACCAACGAGCCGTTGGATATGTCGTCGACAGCGCCCAAGGCGGTGGTCTTACAGAACAACGATAAGATTTTCGTGGGTTTTCCCTATGCGGACGCCGCCGGCGCCACCAATTGGCTGGTCCAACCGGTGGTCATGACGAACGACGTCTTCATCGATGTCATGGATCGCATCTACCGGCAAACCATGAGCAGCATCCATGTGGGCGAAAATCTTTACCTCCGCATCAATGATCGCTCGCGGGACGTTTCCGCTGCCAGCGACACCCTCCCCGTGACGATTACAACGGCCTCCGGGTTTTCCACCAACTTGACGCTATCGGAAACGTTCGAGCATACCGGCTGTTTCAAAGGGATGATCAAGCCAACGTATTTTGAAGACAAATCGGCGGCGGGAGAAGCCGGAGCGATTCCAGTGAAATATGGCGACTGCATTTCCGTCACCTACACCCGGGGCAACACGAATCAGCCGTCGATAACGCGCTCGGTGCTCGTTGCCAAAGGCGCCGACGGAACGGTGGTCCCGTTCACGAAGCAATTCAAAGATCCCGACATGGCCATAAAAACCCAGTTCACGACCGCGGAGGCATTCTTCGAACTCGCCAAGAAGCATCGCACCCTGGAACAGACCAGTCTCGCCCGGCGCGAAATCGCCCAGGGGCGGAAACTGCTGGAGGAGGCAATCCGGGATTATCCCAACATGCAGGTCCGGGCCCAGGCGGACTATCTGCTCGCGGACCTGACGCTGGAATTCGCCAACGACGCCGCCGATGAAAATATCCGACGGGAGAAATACATGGAGGCCATTAACCAGTTCTCCGAGGTCGTCATGGTGTATCCCGAGAGCATCTACGCCCCCAAAGCGCAGTATAAAAAGGCGTTGACGTTCGAAAAAATGGGGGATATCGACCGCGCCTGCGAGGAATACGTCAAGCTGTCGTACCTCTATCCCGACAATGAGCTGGTCGCGGAAACGATCGCCCGGCTGGGAAACTACTTTTCCTCCAAGGGCAAGGATTTCCTCGACAAGGCCAAGGAAGCCAAGTCGCCCGAGGATAAGCAGAAACAGAACGACAATGCCCGCACCATGTTTAAAACAGCCGCCGAAGTGTTCAGCCGGTTGGCGCCGCGGTTCCCCACCCACGAGCTGGCCGGAAAAACGCTGGTACTCAGCGGCCAGTGCTATATGCGCGCCGGCGAGTTGGGCAAGAGCTTGAAACAACCGTATCCGGACGAGCTCCATAAAGCCGCCCAGGTGTTCGACGCCGCCATTAAACAGATCACGGGCGACAACGATCTGATCGCCGAAGCCATGTATTGGCGCGGCGATACCTTCATGAAGCTGAGTAATTATCCGAATGCCTACAGGCAGTTCAAGAAACTGACGTGGGATTATCCGGCATCCAAATGGGCCAAGTTCGCCCGAGGCCGATTGACGGAACAAGCGATGGACAGCATTGTCCAGGCGGAAGCAGTCGCTCAATAACCGCCCCGACCGGGGCGGGGTGGGGTGTTTCTTTAGCAGAGGATGACAATTATGATCAATCACCGTCTCGCGATTGCCCACGAAGAAGAACAGGCAGCGAAAATAGAGCGCCTGCGACAAACAACGGCACTCCTCCAGGACCGGATCGCTCTGCTGGAACGAGACAACGGCGAGCTAACCGGCATGCTCAAGGAACGCGGCGTAGCCATTTGCTCCCGCTCGGCAACAGCCTTGGAACTGCCGCCACCCCTTACGGCACCCACGGAACGCATCGCTGAGATCCGCGCGCTGATGACGCCTGCCGCCCAGCGTTTGCTGGCCGATATCTGCGGCGCCGCCCCGGTTCTGATACTGCTGAAAACGGGTTCCACCACGGACACCGGCAATTGGCTTCACAAAGGGCGCGTCTGGGCGGCCGCTACGGCCGAAGACCTCGTTCTGCTGGCCGGCGGGAGCAAACCGTTCTTTCAGAAAGCGCCTTTCACCCATCTGGATGAAAGCCTTTACAATCATGTCACCGGCGAGTTGGTCCTTGCACCCAACCGGGGATGGAGGCTCGCTCGTGTCGCCATGCCGCCGCTGGACGGTTACCAGCTGCTGGCGCAAATATACAATCACCAGACCCAAGGAGAAAAACCATGATAGAAACCATTATTTCGGGCGGACCCATGATGATATTCCTGTTGGCTTGCAGCGTTGCCGCCTTGGCGGTGATCCTGGACCGGATCAAAGCTTATGTCGACAACGGCAAAGTGGACAACCGGGCGCTCCGGGCCGATGTGCTTAAGCTTCTGGGGGAAAATCGGCTCCAGGACGCCATGACCCTTTGCGCCAGCACGCCCAGTCCCACATCGGCGGTCCTGCTGACCGGTCTTCAATCCTATCAAAAACTGCTCTCCGTCAAGGCCACTCCGGAAGCGATTCGCACGATCATCAGCAAAGCGATGGAGGATTATTACCCGCATGCCCTGCACGCCGTGGAAAAGCGTCTTAATATCCTCTCCACGGTGGGCAATGCCGCGCCGTTGTTCGGCATGACCGGGACGGTAACCGGCATGATCAAATCATTCAGCGCGCTGGCCACATCAGGAATGGACGCCAAGATCGTGGGCGCCGGCATTGCTGAAGCCCTGATTACGACGGCCGCCGGTCTGCTTATCGCGCTGGGCGCCGTGATTCCCTATAACCTGTTTATGGCGCGCGTTGAAAATATCGGACTTGAAATGGAGGAGGCTGCGGCCGAAATGGTGGACTTCATCACCATGCAGGCGGAACGTCAAATATCGAGATAATTCATGTTGAAATCGTTTAAAAAACGCCAGTTGAGCGACAGCGACATTCCGGTGGCCTCGTTTTCGGACCTGGCGTTCCTGCTGATTATATTTTTCATTCTGACCACGACCCTTCAGAAGGCCACGGGATTCCTGACCGATATCCCTTCCGGCATGAAAAGCCAGGTTCCCCAGCAGGAAAAAACCACAACCATCGCTCTGCATGAGGATCAAATCTCATTGAACGATGAAACCATCAACCTGGCAGAATTACGGCGACGGCTCCGGAGCATGAATTTGAAATCGAAACTCGGCGACGCCAAGATCGTGCTCCTGACGGCCACCGGAAAGGTGAAATATCAGACTTATTATGAAACCATGGCTACGATCACGGCATCCGGCGGCGTGATCGCCATCATCCGCGAGGAAGGGGGCAAGGAACCGTGAGGCGCCGGATTTCCAGAAATTCACCCAATATTCCGACGGCCAGCATGGGCGATATCGCGTTCCTGCTCATCATTTTCTTCATGGTCTGCAGCAATTTCGCCAAAGAAGCCCATATTCACCTGAAGCCGCCCAAAGCGGCGGACTTGGGCGAGATCAAGGAGACTCCGGTTTCCGTGACCATCAGTCAGGAAGGCGCCCTTTATCTCCAGGGCCGCCAAGTCCCTGACGCCGCGGCAATCGAATGGGGTATTGCCGGCCTGCTTAAGGATAAAGCCGGCGAAAAAGAACGGACCGTACTTTTTAAATGTGATGCCGCCGTGAGCCGTGAAGTTTTTGAGCCGGTGCTTGACGCCATCGCCCGCGGCGGCGGGTTGATTGCGGCGATCGGCGATAAAACAGTTGAATCTATCGAACCCCCCGGAACAGGAGTGCGCTATGACTGAAAACAACGATCAGACAATATTGCCGTATTCGACCGACAACCTACTGGTGAATTTTACAAAATCCCGGTTCGGCCTGTACTTGCTCGTTGCCGTCGTAATCCACGTGATCTTCATCGCCATCACATCCATCAGCTATATCAATGATCGCTGGATTGATCCCGAGGGCTCCGCCCGGCGCAAAGCCGAGCTGGAAGCGGCCCAGTCCAATCAAATGGCGGCCGCGGCCGCCGTGCCACCGGTGAACATCGTAAGTGGTTCAAATATGTCATCAAACGTTTCCACCGCTGCGGTGGGAACCGGCTCCGTGGCGGATGCCGCCGGTAGTAATGCGAATGCGCCGGCGAATCGTACCAATACGGCCATCATGAGGCAGATTACCGACACAGCCAAACCCTCGGAAATTCCCAAGGAACCCGATAATTTGGGTATCTCCATCAAGGATACCAATCCCCAATAAATCATGCGATCCACGCTCAAGAAATACTGGGCCATTCACGGGATTCCCCTGCTGTTAAGCGTGCCCCTGGGCCTGCTGGCTGTAGGGGCCACGCATTATGCGAGCTGGCTTCCCGGCTTTTATGACGGGTTCCTGAACCGGCAAAGGCCTGAATTTATCTACACGTTTACGACGGAAGGGATCCCGGCGCTGATCATAACCCTGTCGGTGGCGGGCGGCATGGCGGCTCTGTTCTGGATGACCGGTTTCATCCTCGGGTTCTTCAGAAAATCCTGGGCCCTGTTCTGGCTCCGGACCGGATATGTCGCGAGTTATCTTCTGGCTCTGTTGTACATCTTCGGCGTTTTCAGAGTGACCGGCCTAATTTTTGAGAAGGGGTTGAAGCTCGTCGGCGGCATAACTCCCAATGCGCTTCAGGTGTTTTACTGGCGCTATGATCTGATATGGCCCGTCATCCTGCTGTCCGGCGTCATCGCGGTCCTGCATGTAATTTCCTGGCGACGGCGAACGCTGGACATTTACACCGGTTATCATGAGGAGAAGACGGCCGCCGGTGACCGGATTATCGAGAATCTCCGCACCCACGGGAAGGATCCCCGCTTCCGGAAAAGCATTATCAGCTCCGTTCTCCTGCACCTCTCGGTGATTATCATCATCCCCTGGCTGGCCCAGTTTGGCGGTTGTATCGAGAAATACGCGATTCCGGAAGGCGACGGCAATCCCGTGATCGGTTATGTCAAGCTGGTCAAGCCCAAGAAAAAACCGCAGAAACGGCTGGTATTGAATCCCAAGTCGGCCATCTCTTTCCATATCCCCACGGTCGATGAATCGGAACTGGAAAAAGAAGTGGAGGAAACTACCCGGCTGACGTATGAAACCGACGCCGCATCGGTTCACCGGCCCGGCGTCACCGGCAAGCGCGGCGGTTGGCCGGGCGGCATGAAAAACGCTGTGGTCCGCTTCATTCGGCTGGAATACGACGGCGATAACTGGAACGACGGCATGGATAACATCAGCCGGGCTGACATGAACTTCCTGGACGAATTCAAAAAGGTGACCGGATTCAAGGTTGCCTCCCATGGCGAAAGCCATGCCATCCGCCTTCTGGACGACTATCCCAATGGTTTCGCTCCGCCCTTCGTTTATATGACCGGCTCCGGCCGAATCAACGTGGCGCCCAGGGACATTGAAATCCTCCGGAAATACCTTATGGACGGTGGCATGCTGTTCGCGGATTGCGGTAGTGAGCAGTGGGACCGGAGCTTCCGAACCTTCGTGCAGGCGCTGTTCCCGGGCGAACCGCTTCTGGTGATTCCCGACGACGACCCTATTTACCAGATGCCATTCGCGTTTGAAAACGGAGCGCCGCCGTTCTGGCATCATGGCGGCGCGCAGGCGCTGGGCATCAAGCGCGGCCGGCGCTGGGCGGTCTATTATCATCCCGGCGACATGAACGATGCCTGGAAAATCGGCCATTCCGGCATGAGCCCGGAACTGACCCGGCGGGCATACCAGCTCGGCGTTAACATCGTGTTCCACGCATTCACGCATTACCTGGAAGCAACGCGCAAATATAGAAAATGATCGCGCATTTATATCTCTATTTCGGCATCGTCGGCATCGCCTCGATCATCGCGTGGCTGGGCGCGCTCGCGCTCGCGCTTAACTTCGCGTTCCACGAGCGGCGAACGTTTTTCTTTACCCGCGCCGTGGTCCTGGCGCTGATCGGCATTCTCCTGGCCCAAATCAATTCATCCAACGTCAGCCGCATTGAGGTGGATCACCGCCAGGAACTGAAAGAGGCCCGGGAACGCCAGCAAAACGCTCAACAGGAGGAAATGGACATCTTCAAAAAACGGGCGGCCAATATCCGGTTCGCCGAGGACAATGCCGACGATCAACTGGACCTGGCTGGTGTTCCATCATCCGATAAACGCTCCATTTACGAGAAAGCCGCGGACGAAAAAAGCGGCGGCGAACAGCGAAAAAAGACCGGAAGGAAGCGCTGGCGGCCCATCGGCTCCGCGACCGGCAATCAAACGCTGACCGCGGATCTGGGAGAATCCGCGGAAGAGGAACCGACTGCGGTCCGTTTACTTCCTCAGCGCGACGTTAATCGGGCCGATCAACTCGATTTCCTGAACGTCTGGACCGCGCGGCTGGTGCTGTTTGCCGTTCTGCTGGCCCTTGTTCTGGATTATTTCAGCCGCTTCCGGCGCACGGTTGGCGCCGTCCTTCCCCTGCCGATTTCCGGGCGATTCACGGATTCGCTGTTTCCTAAAAAACATTCCGCCGTACTCCGCGGCGGCCATCCCGATTTTGCTCAATCCTATCTGGAAACGGTCGTCCGAAAAGGCGAATGTTTCATATACTGCGGCGAGACCGATCTCCCCTTACCCCCCGCCATTGCCCGCATCCATTTCCCCGTTTTTGACTTGGGCCAATATTTTATCGATGTGATCCGGCCATATTTCCTGTTCCAACTGGCATCCCGAATTGGAAGGATTTCTATCGCCGGCCGGTCGTTGAAATCCCGACTGGCGTGGCCGCGCAGCCTGGCGCTGGTGTGCAGACTCGGATCGACCGTCGGCAGGGGTGTTGGTGGGGGCATCCGACTTCTGCTTCGAGGTATTGGGCTTCCATTGCAATGGCTCTGGAATCCCCAATTCAGAAACGGAATTATCGAATTCCATCCCGTCCAGGTCATTCAGGCAACCTCCGGACCGCAAAGTCCCGGCTATAATTTTATCTTCGAATGCGCCTGGTATAATCGGTATTGCTTTACGGTTACCGGGCCAGAGCATTCCACTGCCCTGGTGGCCGCATTCCGCCAATTTCTCGGCGAACGCCTCCCGCCGCGGGCTTCAGCCTCAACCACTATTAATCTGCTATGGAATTGCAGGACGCCATTGAGCCCCGACCTTCTGCATCCCCTGGCCGTTTTCTCAAAGGAAGTGAATATCAAGCTGATGGTATTTGCCGCCGATGTCCAGATTGCTGAAATCGGCAAATGGGTTGAGGAAATCTGTCCCGACGAAGCGCCGCCACCCGCCCATCCGTCCCTGCTCGCCCTCTTGATGTTGCGTATGCGGCAAATGACCACGCATCTCCAACCATGGCTGACCCGGCAACAACAGCAAATAAAAGCCAGGCCGGAACGCGTCGGCACTGAGCGCGCTGCAAAGGCGGCAACCGCCAAGGCGGACGTCAAAGCCCCGGTTCCCGTGCCGGCTAAACCAGTAATCCAATCTTCGGCTCCTGCACCGGCAGCCATGCCCAAGCTCAAAATGCCCCAACTTCAACCGGCGCCGGTTCCAACTGCCCTCCCCAAAGTCAAGGC
>JAHIJO010000083.1 GCA_018898455.1 Verrucomicrobiota bacterium
CAACCATGTGCAAAGAACTGGATCGCATGAAAGTGTGCTTTCCCGGAAGCGATCTGCGGATGCGTTTCGGCGTTGCCTTGGAGGTCCAAAAATGATAAAAAGCGGACAAATTACAGGCTGACTATGTCAGGATATCTGAACATAGAAAGCCGCCGGTGCGCCGGCCGTGGCATTGATTTGTTTTTTCGAGATCAACGACGCAATGCCGGTCATACCGTATTTGCGAGGGGAGGTATTCCCGAGCGCTGTCACGAGCATGATCTGGTCCATGACGATGGGGAATTCGGACACCAACGAGGAATCGGCGGTGGTGTAAAAGGGTAATTCAAAGCATTCGAACAGAGCCATGCCGGCTTCGCGATATACATCCCCGGCATCTACGGCAAAATCCACCCGGGTGAAGTCCTTGTCAAAATGGAAGGCGCTAACGGTCTCATTCGGCAGAGCCATATAGACAATAGTTTGGGCGCTCCGGTCGGTGAGCGATAGATCGGCGGTGATAACGTCGTCCGCCAAGACATCTGAAATCAAGGGATTCATAATGGCCTGGGGGTTGCCCGGACGCCTGATGACAGCGCAATTCGGCACGGGGATGTCAGGGACGACACTGGCCGAAAGCTCGTCGAATTTGTACGTTTTGATCCGTAAGCATTCCAACTGGTATGCAGATCCTTGAGCGCCCAACTCGGATGAGGTCGTAATGACCGGATCATCCAGCACGGCCCGCAACAGGGACGAGGCAAAAGTCGTGTTTTCCGCCAAGTTGGAAGGCGAAAGGCGATCCAATATATCCGATGGTAGAAATCGGACATTGGCGCTGATACTGCTGAAGGTGTTTTTTAGTGAAAAAACGGGCAGATGGCCGGCCGCGGTCAAATACATTTCCGCTGTATTACGCAAGGAGTCTGCGGGCGCGGGATAGACCGAAAAATAGTAGGCTTCCGGCAAGCCGCCACGCATGGTCATGGTATCTACCATCCTGTTTGGATGTTCGCCCGATTGCACGGCAGGCAGGGCGGCGGCAATGCGCGTGGTATTGTCGCCCCAGCGCGCGTTCCAGCGCGTTTGCACATTTCCACGGCCGGTGCCAAAGGCCAGGCTCGGGGAGCCCCAATCCAAGGCCAATAGAAGGATGAACGGGATGCTCCGGTTTTGCATGACTTCACGAAGACGCTCATTGTCCTGATCCCGGATCAACTCCTCCTGGGTAAGATCCAGGATGGTCTGGTTGGCAGTGATGACCTCTTGGACATACTCTTGCAGAATCTTGACCTCGTCCGGCGTCAGATCGCTCAATTTTGTGCGAATGCCGACTTTGTTGAACAGCGTCAGCACATGGACATAGCCGGCCAGCTGGGAGATCAGTGCCTGATTTTGTGCCTCCCACTCGGTCTTTGGAAGGTTCTTCTGAATCAGCCGGAGTTGATCGTTTTTCAGTCGGTTGACATCGCGTTTGGCCAAGGTTACCAGCGGGTTTTTAACGGCGACATTTTTCTTCGTGGAATTATCCACCAGCGAGCGCCATTTTATCAGAAGCGCCTCGTCTTCCGACCGGAAGATGTCCAGTTTTAACTGCCAGTAATGATCCAACATCAATTGGGCCATATGAAGGTCGGCGGTCAGTTGGAGTAGGTTTCGAATGCTTTTCGTATTATCGGTCAGTAGGTACCAGGCCAGCATGCGTTCGCCACGGAAATTCTGGGTATGCGCGTTGACGGCCGTCAACAGAACCGACCGTTTCGGCGGCGCCTTCTGGAATTGCTCCAGCAAACGCATCGTCAGGAACAGATTGGCGCCGGCCTGCGCGCCCATCGCCTGGTCTGGGACAATGCCGCTGGTGTCTATCGGCGCTACGAGGACACAGACTTCCCGTGCCAGATCGGGATCCCGGCCGGGGATCAGCACCCACAGGTTGCGCAGGATCCGGTTTTCCCAGCGCGAGGGCTCCGCCTGAACCCGGACAACGGTCGCCGGCGAGAGCGCCGCCGCTTTCAGGATTGCGCCCTCTTTGGCTTCTGCCAGGAACCGCGGCACGGCGACTTCCGAGGCATTGATCTTGCCAAGCGCGTCGTATTTCGTATAGCGTTCAGGAGCGATAAACACGAAGCCTTTCAGGCCAAATCGCAACAGTGTCATCCAATCCTGGCCGCAATCGAAATCCAACAGGGCCAGCGCGCCTTCGAGCCGGATGCCTTTGGCTTTGTCTAAATCCGCCGGTGTTCCGCGACCGAGGTACACCAGTCGGGTGGAAAAATCCTTCTCCCGGAAATTACCGGGGCGAAAGAGCGTGGGATGCATCGGAAAAATAACCAGGGGCACCTGGCCATCCAGCGTAACCGTTGTTTTGCCGGGGATGAAGACGGGAGCCGTGAAGTGGATCGCCCCATGTTCCAATCCCGTGGCCTTAAAGACATGCGCCACTTTTTCCTCCATGGCCAGGTTACCCGGCGACCCGGGCGCACGCACCTTGGCATCCTGAAAAAACGCCTGCAAGTCTTGGACGATGAGTTTGGCATCTTCCGGTGTGGCCCAGGGTTGAGAGGCTGCCGATGAAGAAAGGCAGACGGCAGAATTCAGAATGCAGAATGAGAAGATCAGCAGACAGGCTGATGCGTCCCTACCCAGTCCAACAAAAGAATCACAGGCCCTACTGCGCCGTTTCGTCTCGTGAGCCCCATTGCCGGCGGATTGCATCACTTTGCCTTCTGCCTTGTTTAGTAACCTGACTTTATTCATGAAAACTTCAGTTTCATTCAGGTTACAGTTGTTGCCCATCAATTTTTACCGACGCGAATGCTGATGTTTTTACGTTTTTCCAGCCGGTCAACTTTCCCGTCCCGAATCCACAGGATCCGCTCCAACACACCGAGTATCTTCATGTCATGCGTCGCCGCGATTCACGTCCGGTGAAATTCGGCTTACGCCAACGCCAAGGACCCCTGTCTAAGCATAAAACTGAATAACTTTATTCACCCCCGGCACATAAGACAAGAATAAAAAGGTTCCCTAAAACCAACTCCGTAAAATCGGTGAATTTTCATGATTGATACAGAGTAATTTAAGAAAGAACTCGGAAGCGGAAGCTTTGAAGGTGGCGTGGTTGCCATGTTTTTCGGCTTACGGGAAAAGCGACCGGCACTTCCTAATCTGAATGTGTTCCGACAACATGGAATTATTCACCGTGTCGGGTGACGTGTCCCGAACACGGGGTTGTGGCGGAAGCGATGCCGTGGGGCAATAACCGCGCAGTAAACCCTGGATGCTTACTGGAAGGCATTGACCTGACAGGCGGGAGAGGATAAAGGCGAGAGAAAAAAACGAGATGATTACTTCTGAGCCAAAGCCGTCAAGCCAGCGTTTGGCCGTCGATGGAGCCGACCTCTATTGTTACTTCATCCCGCCTTGCCACCCGGTTGATCGCCCCGTCCCGGATCCACACCACCAAATCCGACGCCGACAGCATCTTCATGTCGTGTGTCGCCGTG
>JAHIJO010000084.1 GCA_018898455.1 Verrucomicrobiota bacterium
ACCCCTCAATTTTTCACTATTTTCCCGATCCATATTTCCCTAGACCCCTACAGACCCTTCGTTCCTCGCGTTCTAAAATGATTGTCGAGACGTGACCCCTATACCCCCCTATACCCCCCTATACCCCTGGAAAGAACTTTTCCCTTTCAGTTGCCGCCCTGTTCTGGTAGCTTTCTCACTGTCGTTGGGGCCTGAAATGCCGGCACCGTGTAACTTGTTCTTTGAAGCTCTTTGGGGTTGTTGATGGCTTGCCCCGGCCTGATGCTTGTGGATGGGAGTCCGGAACCGCATAACGGCAAAGGCAAACAGGAGTATCATTTTCAATACACCTATGATCCGGTCAGGAACCGCACGCGGCTCCAGAAGCAGACCTTTAGTCGTGGGACGGACCTGTCACGGCGTAGCCGTCAGGCGAAGCCGGATTGGTGGGACCATCCTTCACATTCTTATGCTTATGATGCGGCGAACCAGCTTACGGAGATAGGGCTGGGCGAGTCAGCCGGCAAAGGTAAATCGTGGGGGGATGGGTGGGGGTCACGTCTCGACAATCATTTTAGAACGCGAGGAACGAAGGGTCTGTAGGGGTCTAGGGAAATATGGATCGGGAAAATAGTGAAAAATTGAGGGGTGAATAGGGGAAAAGCAGGAATGAAACGCGGGGGAGATTTTGATTCAGCTGGAAAATGATGGCCGACGATGCAAAGGAGAAGGAAAAACAGGCGGAGGATGCCGCAAATCGGCAGACTCCGGATGTGGCCCGCGCGCAAGGGAATTAACGCCAGCGAGAGGATAACGGGAAATCAAGCCGCTTGGCGCAGGCTGACGATCGGCAGATGTCGGCGGCCTTCGATGAATTTAACGAAAAAATTTATTATCAACAAGGAGGTTCCCATGAACATCAAGGAAATGGCCGGAAATCTACAGGCGCAGGATCTGCGGTTTGGCATCGTGATCAGCCGGTATAACGACCTGTTCACCCAGCAGCTGCTTCGCGGCGCGCTCGATTGTTTCCAGCGGCACGGGGCTCATGAGAATTCCGTGACCGTGGCCTGGGTCCCCGGAGCGCTGGAGATTCCGCTGGCGGTCCAGAAACTGGCGCAGACGAAGAAATTTGACGCGCTGGTGGCGCTGGGCGTCGTGATCCAAGGCGCAACGCCGCATGCCGGCATTATCAACGGACAGGTGGCGCGGGCGCTCACCCAGATCGGTTTGAAGGAAAATCTACCCGTTATCGACGGCGTGGTTGCCGCGGACAATCTAGAGCAGGCCATTGAACGCTCCGGATCCAAGGCCGGGAACCGCGGCTGGAGCGCCGCATTATCGGCGATTGAAATGGCTTCACTCCTCAAAAACATCACGGCGTAACAACCATGGCGACGCGACGGCATGCGCGGGAATGGGCGGTCCAGTTTTTATTTCAACGCGATTTCAACACCAATGATATCGACTGCGCCCTCGCCGATTTCTGGAATGAGAAGAATTCGGATCCGAAGACACGCCAATTCACAGAAGACCTCGTTCGGGGTGTGTTGCTGAATCTTGCCGCTATCGACGCCAAGATTCAACAATACGCCGAACACTGGGAAGTGAAGCGGATGAACGCCGTGGATCGAAATGTAATGCGGCTGGCTCTCTATGAGATGCTGTATCGTCCGGACATTCCACCGATTGTGTCCATCAACGAGGCCGTCGATATCGCCAAAGCCTTCAGTTCCCTGGAGTCGGGCCGGTTCGTCAACGGCATTCTCGATCGCGCCCGGAAAAACCTGAGCCGCTCCAGCCGCGAAGCCGTTTCGGGGAAAATAGAGGCTTAGACCACTTGGACAGGATTGACGGGATAGTCCGGATATCAAATCCCGCTCCTGAACATCCTGTTAATATTTGTGCGGTGAAAACTCATATGGCCTTAAGAAAATCATCTCCTGATCGCAGGCCGTTCACCACCTTTCGCCAGAGCTATCCAAGCGGAGACGGATCACTGCTCATGGCCTTCACCCTCGTCGAACTAATGGTGGTATTGGCGATCATTGCCATGCTGGCGGGTTTGCTTGCCACCTATGTCCGCGACGCCCGTGAGCGTGCGCGGACCACCTATTGTCGGAACAACCTGCGCCAATTCGGCGTCGCCATTGGGAAATATATGGCTGATCACCAAGGCTATTTCATTTCGCCGGGTTCCGCTGCCGGTTTTAAGGGAACAACCGGATTGATGGTGGCCGGCGGCGGGGGGAATATCTGGGGTGATTCGGCGGGTTTAATGGGTTCTTTTTCGCTCATTGCAGATACGATGGGTATGCGGGGCACAATGGGAGACGCGATGGGCGGCGTTTCGGCGGACAGCTGGAGCGGTTTCATCAATGGTTATGTCCGTTCCAGCGCCTCGGTCCAAGATGTGGTATTTTGCCCCGAGGTTGATTTGAGCATTTTTAAGACCAATTCGCCCACCTTCAAAGGATTGTCTCTCGATATCTTTTATGGTTACACGCTGGATAATATCGGCAATGGAACAACGTATGCTGTTAACGGCGACGCTATCTATCAAAATCAGTCCGATCTGAAAAGTTCCAGGTTTGCCTTCATTGACTGGAATGCTGTGCAGGGTTGGCTGACCGGACCCGGGGGGGGCGCGTTAGCCATTAAGTATGGAACATCGATCTGGTACATGGCCAAGGAGGAAACGGGGGTGGCGGTAAGAGACACCGTCTATAAGGATGCCGGCTTCGGATCAACCCACCCGCTTAAAAATAGTCCCAGCTACCGGACCGAAATCGGTTATCATCACCGGAGCGGCACCAATCTCATCGCCAATTATGTGGCCATTGACGGGCATGTCGGTTCGATCGCCGCGAACGCCCCCGAGGTGGAATTTCGCCAGTTGTTTCTGGGATATTGATTCAATGATAGAGTTGCAGAAAGTTCTTCGTTCTTTGTTTTGGTTCAGGGAAGCGGATAAGATTGTCCTGCGAAATGCGGGGTTGAACGGTGAATGTATTGCGCTATGAATCACCATCACCGGCATGAATTCTGGATGGCCCGAGCCCTGGCGCTGGCGCGGCAAGGGGAAGGCCTGACGCGTCCCAATCCGCCGGTGGGTGCAATTGTCGTCCGCGGATCTCGGGTTGTTGGCCGGGGATATCATCATGCCGCCGGCCGGCTTCATGCCGAGGCGCTGGCGCTTAGATCGGCCGGTGCGCAAGCGCGCGGCGCGACGCTATACGTCACCCTGGAACCCTGTTGCACCACTGGCCGGACGTCGCCATGCGTTCAGGCCATTCTGCGCAGCGGCGTTCGGCGCGTGGTCGTCGGTACCCGGGATCCGAATCCCCGGCATTGCGGACGGGGTCTGCGGTTACTGCGGCGCAAGGGAATCCGCGTGATTGAAAATGTAGGCGCTGCGGAAGCGCTGGCATTGATTGCCCCGTTTGCCCGATGGATTACATCAGGCCGGCCGTTTGTAACCTTGAAACTCGGCATGGCGGTGGACGGAAAAATCGCGGATGGCTGGCGACGGTCGCGCTGGATAACCGGGCCGGAAGCGCGGCGGGAAGTTCAAGGGTTGCGCCGGAGTGCGGATGCTATCCTTGTCGGCGCCGGGACCGTGCTGGCGGATGATCCGGCACTGTTGCCCCGGCCCGCAAAAGGCCGCCGGCCGTTCCGGGTGATCTTGGATGCCAGGGGCAGGATTCCCTCCGATGTTCGAGTATTGACCGATGCGGAACGCGGCCGGACGATTGTGGCGACCACCCGGTTGTGTCCTTCCCTGCGCATCCGGGAATGGAAAAAGCGGGGGGCGCAGGTCTGGATACTTCCGGGAACGAGAGGTCGCGTATCCTTGCCCGCCCTGATGAAGAGCCTGGGTAAAATAGGTATCCTGCATGTATTGTGCGAAGGCGGCGGTGAAGTGGCTGAAGCCCTGATCCGCGCCAGGCTGGTTAATACCTTTGTGTTTTATCTGGCGCCGTGCATCGTGGGCGGTCATAACTCCGTAAGTGCCGTGGGCGGCCGGGGATGGCCGTTACCCACGGCGCCAAAATTGCGCTTTACCGGGTGCCGGCATCTTGGTAAGGACATCGTGATCACGGCGATACCGATGCCGTGAAAGTTCGAGTGGTTTATTATGCCGACGATTCTTATTTGGAGCGTTGGCTACCGCACTCCAAACATAAATTGTGAAAAATAAGGATATGTTCACCGGATTGATTCAACAGGTGGGAAAACTGGACCGCCGCGAAACAGTCGGCGGCGGACTCCGGCTGGTCGTCGCCGCCGGGGCGTGGACGCCTCACCTGGCGGAAGGCGAAAGCGTGGCTATCAGCGGCGTCTGCCTGACCGTGGCTAATCGGCAGGACCGATCTTTCACCTGCGACGTGCTCCGGGAAACACTGGATCGAACCTGTCTGGGCGCCAAACAGCCGGGTTGTTCACTGAATTTGGAACGAGCCCTGCGGCTCGGCGACCCGATGGGCGGTCACATGGTCACGGGACACGTGGACGGCATCGGGACTCTGCTTCAGAAACGGGGTGCCGGCCGGGACTGGGTTCTGAAGATTTCCTGTGCCGATGATCTCCTGAAGGGCATGGTGGTCAAAGGATCGATTGCCGTGGATGGCATTAGTCTGACAATCGCCGGACTCGATTCCCGGTCCTTTACGGTTCACATCATTCCCTTCACGTGGACCCAGACCAGCCTGCGCGACCTGCGGGAAGGGGATGCCGTCAATCTGGAAACGGACATTATCGGCAAGCATGTCCGGCGCCATCTTGAATTCAGTCAGCCGTCTTCCCCCCTGACCCCGGAACGGCTGCGCCAGGCCGGGTTCGGGGAGTGATGAATCACCGGGACATCCCGGACACAGGTTTATTCGCTTTTCGAAGCAAGCTCCTTCGGAAGGTAGGTCGAGTGGCTGAGGCCGGTGGAGAGGGCCAGCTTTCGTCCGGGGACGGCTACGGGACTGCATCCGCAGATATATGCCATGGGATCCTGGCCCAGTTCGTCCTTCAAGTCATCCCACATCTCGCGCGACTCGGTGCTGATATAGACCGGGACATCCTTGTTCCACTTGCGGACCTCGCGGATCAGTGTCCGGTAGATCTCCCGCCGCACCTTGTGCGGGAACGGGCCGGTCGTCACGCCCTTTATTTCCTTTTGGGCCCTCCTGGCCGCATCCAAGCACTCCGGATCCAGCAGATCTGGGTTAAGCGAGTTCATCATGGACTTGTAGGTGTTCCAGATGTAGAGACAGAATCCGATGGACTCGGGCTGCGCCCGCTTCACCGTCTGCTCGATAATCTCTGCGTACTCGCGGCGCCAGTCGCGCACCGGGATTATGGGCTTGAACTTGATGCGGACGGGGACACCCATCTCCCGGCACTTGCGCGCGGCTTCTATCCGGTTGATGGCGCTCCCCGCACCGGGTTCGATGATCCGTGCGGCGGTGGCGCAAGTTACGCTCCAGACGCCGATGAGCCGGTCCTTGTGCTTGAGGTCCGCGATCCAGTCAACGTTGTCGCCGCCGGTGTGGAAGTAGACGTAGCGGTCAAGGCGATCGAGCGCCGTCGTGAAGACATCGAATGCCCCGTGCTCAGGCTCGAACGTGATCTCGTCCGACCCCCATCCGATCAGGAGGAAGCATCGCTGCTGGGGGTTCTTCTCGGCGATGGGGACGATCAGGCGCTCGACGGTCTCCTCGATGTTCAGGCCGACCGCGATCATCTTGCCGGATCTGCCGTCGCCACAGTACTGGCAGCCGTGAGGACATCCGGTCATGGTGCCGAGCATGAGGGTGGGCCAGCAGACCATGTTCTTCTGCCAGTCGTCCTCGTACTGGTGAAACGGCCGGGAGGCATCGATGTGGCCGAGGATGGTGCGGACGAGGTGTTCGGACGTCTCGGGGGAGCATCGCTTCAGGATAGGCCCAATGTCCGGTTTGAGGGGTTCGTCGACGCGGATCCGCGTGAAGACCAGCGGACGCATATATGAGCGCGTCATGCCGGAAGGGACTTTCTTCGGCGGCCAAAGGCCCGCAATCTTAGCCGCGACCTCCGGCACGTTCGCCTCGTCCACGCGCACGACCTTGTCCCGTGTCCGTCCAATGGCCCGCAGGATGCGTTCCATCCGCACCGTGCAGAGCGGATCATTAAGAACGCTGTCCAGCGCATAGATCTTCAAGGGTGTCAACGGGTACATGACATATCTCCTTTTATCACAGGTGTTCCAAGCCGCAACTCAATTTGTATTTTTTTCTGGCATCAAGCTAAACTGTTTTCGCTTTTCTGAAAATGATTGATCCTGCCATTGTTTTGCACTATCCTGCTATTAACAGTTATAAAAGTTAATGGCAGCTAGGCAGGCTGAGCCGCTGCATTCCGGTCGAAGAGACATACGCTTCGTATGCCCGCTTTGATCGCGCCTTGCGGACACGGCATAGTCGGTGACGTGGTTGTATGTTTATTTATTGACGGCGGTGAAGTGGCCTATGGCCTGCTCGGGGAGGTGGAAATGACGATGCTTTGGTCCACCAGTACTTGTGAACAAAGTTTGTTGGACGCCGAGCAATTGCTCACAATCCGCATCACGCTCCACGATATCGGCGGCATATTTCATGATCCGGAAGGCTTGCCGCTCCTCGGCGCCAGGCGCCAATCGCATCGCCGATTTATCCTCTGTGACTCCGGATTCGGGAAACGATGCGCTCGGCATTGCGGGGGCGTCATCTACAAGCAGGCAGCGCGGGCGCCGGCGCCTTTTGAGCATACCTGCTGGAAGGGACTGCGCGAAATCGTTGTGCCGATCAAGCGCGACGGCATTCTCCTCGGCGTGCTCTTTGCGGGTTCATGGCTGGCATCCGGGCGCGGGCGTGTGCGGATGGCGGGTCATCAGGGCGATGCCTGGGCGCAGGCGAAAAAGAGCCTGCTGCGATGGGATGAACAGCGCGCAGCCCGGCTCTGCCGCGTACTCGATATGCTGGGCCGGGGGTTGATTGCGGAAGTGGATCGCTTATTCAAGCTTGACGAACAGCCAACAACGCGCAAAGCCGCGATTCTGCGTTTCCTGAAATATAACGCGACCCGTCCCATCGGATCGAGTGATCTGGCGCACGCCCTCGCGTTGTCGAACTCCCGGACCAGTCACCTGGTCAGGGCAATTTTCGGCATGTCATTCCAGACCCTGTTGACCCGCGAGCGGATAACGCGCGCCAAAATTCTGCTGGTTTCCACGGATTATTCCGTCAAGGAGATTGCGCAACGCGTGGGCATGCCCAACGAATATTATTTCAACCGGACATTTCGAAAAAACGTCGGCAACCCGCCGGGGCGGTTCCGGCTCAGCCCCAGCCTGAGGTGAACAACATTACCACAAGAATTGAAATTCCTATCCATTGATTAGTCCCCCGATTTTTCGGAGGCTGAATTTAATCGGTATCTGCAAGCGTGTGCCCAAGGAAATAAATAACCCCCGCCAGCAAATCGTCTTGTCCGCCGGATGAGATTATGATACACATTCATGATCAAAAGATTTTTCCACGGCTTGATGGAGAATAAGGTCGAGTTTCTCCTTATCAGCGGTCAGGCAGCCATTTTGTACGGTGCCGCAACATTCTCCGAAGATATCGATCTGTGGATCAAACCGACGGCTGGAAATTGTCGCCGCCGGCTACATCAAGGGGCGCTCATGCGAGAAGGCGAACGCGTGAAGTAGGTCGCTAAAACGTAATACCCCCAGGGGAGACATAGGACATGACTGCTTTGACCCGATTGAGCATATCGCTTGAAAAAGCGCTCCTGGAGGCGTTTGACCGCCAGTTACGGATGGAGCGCTGTCCGACCCGGTCGAAAGCTGTCGGCGATCTGATCCGCCAGGGCCTGGTCCGGAAAGCATGGAAGGGGAATGCCAAGACGGTGGGCGCGATTATCCTGGTCTATGACGCCCACCGGCGCGACCTGGTCAACCGTCTGAACGCCATCCAGCATGATCATCATGAGTTGATCATTGCCAGCCAGCATGTGCACTTGGATCATGACGCCTGCCTGGAGATTGTGGCGGTGCGCGGCAAACCCACCGACCTGGTCAGGCTGGAGCAGAAACTCCGCGCCGTGAAAGGCGTCAAACACGGCGCCCTGGCAGTCGCCGCCTCCGGCGGACCGGACAGCGTGCCTCCCGCCTGAAATAGTTATCCCGATCGCGCGGTGGGTATCGGGGGCTAATTGCATAGGAAATTATATTGTAGGGGCTGAGCCACGCCTGGAGCGTGGTAAACTTGCCTGCCACGCGCTTCGCGTTGCTCAGCCCGAGGCTTTGCAATCCACAGACGGGTTCAGCTTCGACAGGCGCAAGGCCCCGAGCGAAGCCGAAGGGCAAGCTGAAACCCTCCATAGAGCCTGTACGAAAAGGTGTCAGGCTCTCAAATCCTAAGCACGTAGCACGAAATTCGAAACAAATTTCAAATCCAAATGATCCAAATGTGAAATTTTCCCCGGTTCTTTGCTGATTGTTTGCGATTATTTTGGCCGTTCGATATTAGAATTTCGGATTTGCCATTCGAAGACCTTTTCGAACGGGGCCTGCATTATTCCCCGTATTTCCTGTTGACTCATTTTCCGGACATGATAGTATTACGAAATTAATAAACGTATTACGAGTCTGCCGGCGGCCGGGCTGGGTGATGCGCTCCGGCGCAGCGGGGCCGAAAGAACCTTCCGGGAATCGGAGGGACTGTCCGAATGGAAATCAGCGAACAAGATGGAAATATAGACAAGAAAGTCCTTGATGAAATATTAAATTATATCCGGCAAATAAAATATGGGGAGGTGGTGATCACCATTCATGAATCAAAAATAGTGCAGATTGAGAAGCGCGAGAAGAAAAGGTTTCAGAGATAGAAGGCGGCCGCACAAGCGGAGCCGAAAGCCTTACAAATAAACGTGACATCGACTGGACCCCCGGAGACGCCACAAATAGCCGGAGGTTCGGAAAATGGAGATCGTTCGACAGTCCGTAAATCGGTCAGGCGTTTCGCCGGTAACAACATTAACGGCGGCCTTGGTTCTTTGCGCGGTCGAAATGTCGTTCGCCGCCCGGCCGCTGATCATTGACGACGCCGATCCGCTCGCGTTCAATGAGTTCAAGATCGAGGGCGGCGCCTTCTATGAAAAAGATATCGGCTGTAAGCACCGGGATTTCCCGTTCAGCGTCGCGGCAGGCGCGTTTCCCAACCTGGAAATCGGCGCCGGATTCGGAGGGCAATTCGAAGAGCTGACCGAGATCGAGGAGGACAGCGGCAAGGAATGCATCAATACTAAAAATGGGATTGGGGACCTGTTCCTGACCGCGAAATGGCAATTTATGGACGAAGCAACATGGTGGCCCCGCCAGGCTGTTGTTCCCACCGTCAAGTTTCCCACCGCCGACAAGGACAAGGGGCTCGGCAGCGGCAAGACGGATTACGATCTCGCCTGGATTGCCTCCAAGTCTCTGGGCGAGAAAATGGGCGCGCATATCAACGTCGGATATGCGTTTATCGGCGAGCCGGCAGACGAGGACGCAGGCGACATTCTGCACTACGGGCTGGCGCTCGATTATCAGCTCATTGATGGCGCATCATGCGCCACGGGTCCGCTCCAGTGGGTGGGCGAGGTGTTTGCGGAGAAGGAATTGCGGAGTGGCACGGACAATGTCTTTATGTTCAACACAGGCTTGCGCTGGAATCCCGTTGATACCCTGATCATGGACGCAGCGGCGGGCACGCGCCTGGCCGGCGACGCGCCGGACCTCATCGCTACCGCCGGCTTGACGTGGACCTTTGGATTTACGAAGGAAGAAAGCAAAATAGGAACAAAATAGATAGAAGGAGACATCCCATGCATATGGCCGATGCTTTGATTTCCCCCGCCGTGGGCGGGGCGCTGTGGATGGTAACCGCCGGGTTAATCGCGTACTGCGCGCGCAAAGTAAAACAAACGATGAACGACCGTCTTGTGCCCATGATGGGAGTGCTCGGCGCCTTTATCTTCGCCGCGCAAATGATCAACTTCTCAATCCCCGGCACGGGATCGAGCGGGCATCTCGGCGGAGGCCTGATTCTGACGATTCTGCTCGGGCCCCATGCGGCCTTTCTCGTGATCGCCTCGGTTCTGACCATGCAAGCGTTTTTCTTCGCCGACGGCGGACTGCTGGCGTTAGGTTGTAATATCTTTAACCTCGGATTCTTTCCCGCGTTCATTGCCTATCCGTTCATTTACCGCGCGATAACCCGGGACGAACACGGCATCCTGCGCGCATGGTTAGCCGCGATAGTCGCCGCCGTTGTGGGTCTGCAACTCGGCGCGTTTAGCGTCGTGCTGGAGACCAAGGCATCCGGCATCTCCGAATTGCCGTTCAGCACGTTCGTTCTGCTGATGTTGCCCATCCACCTGGCCATCGGCATTATTGAAGGACTGGCAACCGCCGCCGTGGTTTTATTTGTCGCGCACGCCCGGCCGGAGGCCATGTTTGCGGCGCAAATCGAAGCGAATAAATCAGTGACACTGGCGCCCGTCTTAATCGGGCTGATGGTCGCCGCATTGATCACCGGCGGAGCCGTCAGTTGGTTTGCCTCGACCCATCCCGATGGATTGGAATGGTCCATTGCCAAAGTTACCGGCAAGGAGGAAGTTTCCGGTTCCGAAGGCGACCTGCATGCAAAACTCGCTCACCTGCAGGAGAAGACTGCTTTTCTGCCGGATTACAGCTTCAAGGTCTTGGAATCCGATGCCGCAACGGAGACTATTCCCGCCACTACGAAACGCTGGCCGGTCGTCAGCGCGGGAACGTCCCTGGCGGGCATTGTGGGCGGTCTGATGACGTTGGGCCTGGCCGGCCTCATCGGTTTTGCCTTGAAAGCCCGGTGAGCGGAAATACAATTACCTGCGAAATACGAAACGATCACCGGAGCCAAAGAGCGTTGAGTGAGATGAAGGACAAGACCGATGGGATTAGGGCAATGGATTGAAATCGGACACATGGATGAATTGGGGCGGATGGAGTCGCCGGTGCATCGGCTCGATGCGCGGAGCAAGGCTCTCACAACCCTTGTTTTCATTGTTGTTGTCATGTCGTTCCCGCGTTATGAAGTGTCTGCCCTGATGCCGTTGTTCCTCTATCCGTTTGCCATCCTGTCGCTTGGCCGCATTCCGCCCGCTTGCATTGTTCGCAAGATTCTGGTTGCCGCGCCGTTGGCGCTGGTTATCGGCATGTTCAATCCTTATTTCGACCGCCAGCCGGTCGCCGCTGTCTGCGGGTACGTCATTTCCGGCGGCTGGCTTTCATTCGCCTCGATCATCATCCGTTTTACCTTGACGGTTGGCGCGGCGCTGGCGTTGGTGGCCTGCACCGGCATGGATCGTCTGGGCGCGGGACTGGAGCGGCTGGGCCTGCCGCGTGTGTTTGCCGTCCAACTGCTGTTCCTCTACCGGTATCTGTTCGTGATTGCCGCCGAGGGTTCCCGAATGACGCGGAGTCTGGAACTCCGTTCCGCCGGCCTGCAATCCTTGCGTTTGCGCGTCTACGGCTCGCTCGTGGGGCATCTGCTCCTGCGTTCAATGGATCGCGCCGATCGCGTTTACCGCGCCATGGTTGCCCGGGGGTTCGACGGTGAAATCCGGGTCATGCGGCGGACACATTTCCGATGGACGGATTGGATGTTTATGATCGGATGGACCGGTTTCTTTATTGTCGCCCGCCTCTGGAATCTGGCCGAGCTTGTCGGCCGTTGGCTTACGGGAGGCGTCTCATGAGCCATCATATTGTCGAAGTCAGAGACTTGTGTTTTTCGTATCCCGACGGCGTCGAGGCGTTGAAAGGCGTTTCCTTCCGGATCCTGCATGGCGAATCGGTTGCGTTGGTCGGGGCCAACGGGGCCGGAAAATCCACGTTGCTTCTGCATCTTAACGGTTATCTGACGCCCACCCGCGGCGAGGTGCGTATTGGCGATGTGCCGCTGACTCGCGCAACCGCGGTCGCCGCGCGGCGCGCGGTCGGCATGGTTTTTCAGGATCCTGACGACCAGCTTTTCATGCCGACGGTGTTCGAGGATGTCGCCTTCGGCCCGTTGAATGCGGGACTGCCGCCGGATGAGGTGGAACGGCGCGTCGCCTTGGCTCTGGAGCGGGTGGGGATGGTGCATTTAAAAAACCGTCCGCCTTACAAGCTTTCGGCGGGCGAGAAACGCGCTGTGGCCATCGCCACGGTGCTGGCCATGGCGCCGGACATCCTGGTCATGGACGAGCCGTCCTCGCATCTCGATCCCCGCGGCCGCCGGCGGCTGATCGGTTTGCTAAAATCGTTTGCGCACACCAAGATCATCGCCACGCACGATCTGGAACTGGTTGTCGAAATCTGCTCGCGCGTGATTGTCCTCGCCGGCGGCAAAGTTGTAGCCGAAGGCCCGACCGTGGAAATGCTGAATGACGAGTGCCTTATGCTGGCCCACGGATTGGAACGGCCGCTCAGTTTAAGCCGTGTTCCACGGTAACGGGAATAAGCGCAATGGCAGGATGGGCGATCCCAGGCCGCCGAAATGAAAGGCGGGGATTTTCCGAATTCGATCTGATGCTCAACTATGAATTGCCGGTGAAACCGGCGGGCGTGATTGCGGGTGTGAACAACCATTAATGGCGCCACGCGGAACTTTTCCGGCGTAGTCAATGATATACAGGATGTTCTCCGGCGGTGTTTCGTAGGGCAGGGCGCCCGTGCCGAGTAGTATGGGATTCGGGCTTTGGGCGGCCAGCTCGGCGATCGCATTGATCTCCCGCGCAATGGCCTCCCGCGGACCGCGCGCGCTGAGCGCCGGGTTCATGTTGATCCGGACCGCAACCTCCGGATGCGCCACCACCTGCTTGAGAAACAAGGACCGATCCGTTTCCGCCGGACAAATCAGAAACCGCGTTCCAGTTTCCAGCAGTTCCGGCACGATCTTCTGCGTATCTCCGCCAAGAATACAAGGTGCCGGCTGACCCATGATTTTGCTGATCCCGGCCATAGCTTCCTTTAAGGGCGGCAGTTCAATTTCCCGGAATTGTGCCGGCGATAGAAGTGGCGGTGCCGCTGCGGACTCGAAAAAAGCCGCTTTCACGCCGGCCCGCCGGGCGGCCCGGCAGTAAGCGAGCTGGCCTGGAACCAGTCGCTGGAGCAACCGTCGGACATTCCCCGGCTCCAGCATCGCCGCTATCATGAGTTCATTCAGGCCCAGGAGATTCTGGGCAATGGAAAACGGTCCGCTGATCGGAATCCGGATATCGGCTTCCGGGAATTCGCGCTGGAGTTGTGATGCAACCCCCAGGATCATGGGAAGCCGTCCGTCCCGCTCGGGATCGAACGGTTGAATCGTCATGGCTTGGTTGAGATTGGCGAACAGGGGTTCGGTAATGGCGGGAATGCCGTTGCCAGGAGATTCACAGACCCTGCATCCATAGGCTTCGGCTTCCAGGTTATAAATATCAATACCGACAACGACCGGAAAATGATGATAGAGTTGATAGGCCGCGCGGTGGGCCGCAAGCAGGAGCTCGGCGTTGCGGGAGACATCCCATGGCCGTCGGGTAATGAGCTGCGCAGCGTGTTCATAGACCGAAATGGATACAGGAAGGGCCATGAATAGTATTCAGTATGAGGCTTGAGCAGATCATCGTCAAGAGCGTCAAAGCAATCCCAGTAATACCTCAGTTACAGGGGGGAGTAGAGGCGGTTCGAAGAACCGCGGATTGCCGTTCTGTCGAACGGCCGCCACAACTGAAGCCCTGTGCCCAACTCGGTTGCGCCACATTTCCCCTGAAACTGAGGC
>JAHIJO010000085.1 GCA_018898455.1 Verrucomicrobiota bacterium
AAATAGACATGGCTGACGTCTATTTTAAATGCGCGTGCGGCAAAAGCCTGGCGATTGATGTGAAGGGCGTTGGGCTGACCGTCTTATGTGTTGATTGTGGACAGCCGGTCAAAGTGCCCGAGTTTGATATTGAGTTTGCCTGTGAGCAATGCCAGGCAACGCTTTTGGCGCCGGTTGCGGTTGGCGGTGACCGGATTAAGTGCGCGTTCTGCGGCCATCGCATGGCAGTGCCAAGGCCAGTCGTGGAGGCCGGCGCTGGAAAATACGGAGAGCTTGCGGATGAGGACGTTAATGGCGCGTTTCGCGCCATTAAGGAAAAGCAAACCCTGCCGGCTACGAAACTTTGTATGGAGGCACTGATGCGTAAGCGCTCCGAGTTTCAAGCGCGGCGCAGGCCTTTGCCTGAGCCGTCCGGGAGCGGGTGGTATCGGTCGGTAGGTTGGCCGTTTCGGCTGGCAATACTGGTGGGGGCGTTGGTCGTCACCGCGGGGCTGATTCACCGTTTCATTCAGGAGCGCCAGTTGGTTTTAATGCCGCAAGAACCGGGCGCGGAAGCGCTTACGCCCAGCGCGGCGGATATAGCATCGGGAACCAAGACTCCGACGCCAGAAACGGTTGAGACGCTGGCAGCTTCAGTTCAAAAACCAAAGGCGACTCCCGAAACAGTCCGCGTTAGGGAAATGACCGGGAAGGAATCCGTGTTTGTAACCAGGGAACCGGCCCGGATCAGTAATATCCCGCCTGTACCGGCGTCCGCGAAAACACCTGCGCGGAATTTGGGGCCGATGCAGAGCAGGTCCGCGGCAACAGCAGCTAAGGTCGCGGAGGCCAGGGTTGGTCATCCAGCGCAACCCTTGTTTGCTGAATGCCAGGAGGTCAAGGCAATCTTGCGGCAAAACCCGACCGACAGGAAAAATGCCGTATTGATTGGAAAGATCAAAAAATGCCGGGAGCATGTTCTGGATTACACCCAGACGCATACGGGTGCAGACTTGGACGGACCTTATTGGAAGAACGCGGTGGTTGGAACTTTGTGGCTGTCAAGTTATCGAGAATGGAATTCATTTGAGGATGCCGACCGGGCCATTCGCGAGGCGATGGAGATATTGGCGGAGGCGAAGCCGGAAAAGTCAGGGTTGAATATTAAAACCATATTTGACGTGATTCTACTGCATGAACAGGTGTGGTATCGGCAGGCGCCGGAAGCCTGTGCGCAATGGCTGGACGAGGCCTGCGCGCTGGCATTTGACGAAGGGAATGCCTCGCTGAGGGAGCGTTGGGGATTTATTGCCCCAAGCCGTGAGATTAATCTTATCTTTGCGGCTTCGATCCTGCCGCCGGAACGACGCCAGGCGTTTCAGAATAAGCGGGAGAGGAATCTGTTGTCTTATCTGAGAGATGAGGGGATTTCATTCGAATGGCGGACGAAGGATCTGTGGTGGTGGGCCGTCAACCTGAAGACAGCGGGGGAAATGAAGAAAGCGGCCGTGTTGCTGGACACCTGGCAGAAAAAATACGACCGGCGGATCGAAACCCCTCTGTTTTTCGAGATACGAATGTTGATCGCGGCGCATGGGGACGGAGATTGGGCGAAGGCGCGGGAGATGGTGGGGCGGGTGAGGGAACTAGTGGAAAAAGGCGTTGTGCCGCCGGGCAACTGGTCGTGGAACAATATGACCGGCAAGTACTACAAGTACATATTGGTTCCGGAATATGAGATCAAGCGGCAGTACCGGATGGAGAAGGATAAAGAGCGTAAAAGAGCTTAAGACGACAGGAGCGCTTATGAGGACAATACGAATGATCCAAGGATGCTTGATGCTGGGGTTGATGTTTTTTTCTGTTGCTCCCGGACTTGGTGAGGAACATAGTGGAAGCGTGACCATTCGCCCAAGCGCCCCAACGGCGTCGTGGTCATGCACGCTTCAACCCAAGGAATCAGCTAGTTTTTCAGTGACGATCATTCCTGTTGGACCGGCTAATGGAATAATGTATCGCCTGAAAAGCGGGCCTGATTGTGATATTACGCCTAAAGGCAAGGATTGGGCATGGACGGGCGGGCCGACAACGTTTCATGTGATCAACGTGTCACCGGAGGTCGCATCCACGGTGGCAAAGGTGACTTGCGTGTGGGAGCCGATCCCGGGTCCCGGTCCCGGACCGCGGCCGCCGGATATTGATGGGTTAGCCACCGGCACGGCCGAATTGAAAATTGCTCACATCGAATGGGCGCTGTCGCCGATCGTGCAAGTGGCGGATGGAGAGAGCGAAATTAACTGGGAAGTGAAACTGGTTA
>JAHIJO010000086.1 GCA_018898455.1 Verrucomicrobiota bacterium
AGACAGGTCTGCCCAAGAGTGGGGATCAACATGCGGTGCGCATGCAAATGGATTCCGCTTGCAATTAATCACGCGAAAACGACAATGAGTTTCAATAAGCGTTTGCCGTTCTTAAACGGCAAGAAATCGGTACTCTCAAGACCTTCAGTTGAGGTAGTTTTGCCAACGCTTCGGGTGGGTTCGGAATGCCCTGGGCGGCTTCGAGTTCGGCGGCATCCCGGGCAATTGCGGCGATCTTTTCGGCGCTCAGTCCGGCCCGCTGTTTGCTCATTTTTTCCGCGAACGCTGCATCGGCCCGGGACTGTTCATTCTTATCCGGAGGCAACGTAATCAGCAAACGGTGCGGGTTATCAAGCAGTCCGCCGCGAATCAAACGGTTGAACATCTGCGGGTCGGCGGCATAGCGTTTCTGCAATTTGTCGAGATGCTCATCCATGCGCAGGAAATCCAGCGGGTCGCCGCCATAAGGCCATGTTCGGTTGGATCGGGACATGAGATGGAGCGGGAAGAGAGTTGCCACCTCCAGTTGGGCGTAGGTCAACTGCTGGAATGCGGCATCCACGCGGGCTGATGGTATTGTTTCCGACGCGATTCTTTGCAGCGTTTCAAGGACGAGTGTCTCGAATGCGTTGGCGCGGTCAGGCTCACTACCCTTCAGTCCGACACTAAAAAGTTCTTCGTAGCCAACGCCCCATGCCCCGGCCAGCGTAAGATCGGCTCCAAGCTTCGCGTCAATTATCGCCTTCTTGAGCGGCGCGGCTTCGTCGCCAAGCAGAATACTGGCGAGAGCCTGCCATTCGAGAAATGCGGCCGGATCCATGGCATTGCCGACCAGCCAGCTCAACGACAGAAAAGTGCGGGCGCCTGAGTTTTCCGTGCGGCCGATCGGATAAGCTTTGACAATTCGGTGCGGGTTTGACCATTTAGGCTGCCGCGGCGTCGGGATCGGGACTTCCTTGCGGTCATAGGCTGCAAGGGTTGGCGCAAGGAAGCGGAGATGTTCGCGCGTGGGAATGTCACCATAGATGAAGATGAGGGCATTGCCGGGATGGTAGTAGGTTTCGTGGAATTGCTGAAATTGTTCGTAATTCAGCTCCGGGATGTGGCCGGGGTCGCCGCCAGAGTCGCGGCCCATCGGGGTGCCGGCCAGAGCCTCATTGCAGATGTGCCTGTAAATCAGGGATTCAGGGGCTGAGTATGCTCCTTTCATCTCGCTGTAAACAATGCCTTGGATACTGAGCGGCGAGTCGAGATTTTTGTTGTCGGTAAGGGTGAAGTGGTGCGCTTCACGGCGAAATGTCTCTCTGGCAAGTTGCGGGTGAAACACGGCGTCAACATATACCTCCGCGAGGTTGAAGAAATCCTTTTTCACGTTGGACGAAACCGGATAAACCGTAAATGCCGGGGCGGTCATGGCGTTAATGAAAGTGGCCAGGCTCATCTTAATCATCTCGAAGAAAGGTTCCCGCACCGGAAACTTCCGCGAGCCGCCCAGAACGGAATGTTCAAGAATATGCGGCAGACCGGTGTCATCCGGCGGCGGAGTGGGGAAGGTGATGGCAAAGCAGTTTTCCGTATCGTTCGTGTGCAGGTGCAGCAGTCGCGCGCCGGATTTAACATGCTCGAACCGCAAGGCGACCGCCCGCAGGTTCGGCAGTTGCACAATCTGGTTGAATCGAAACCCCTCGTAGATGCTTCCGGTAGAAAGATCGCATTGCGGATCCAATTCCGTGTTCATGAGAACGATCTCCTTGCTCAATATATTTGCGTGGCCCGGCCCATGATTGACCGCTTGTTCTTTCAAGGCGATAATGATGGGCCAGGAGGCCCGGAGGGTCAATCTGAATTACGCCAACGCGGGCTTGTGCCCGCAATCCGTCAGCTGCCGGACGTTCCGCCCAAGGTAGCGCAGGGTTTATCCCTGCGATCTTCGGAGGCCACGCTAAAAACGCGTGGCAAGCGTAAAGTTTACCCCGCTCCCAGCGGGGCCTCCGCTACCCAGAAAGATACATGCAAAAACGTGTATCTTTACGGGAAAGCGTCTAATGAAAGAAAACTCCATTCCCCGTAATTTCATTGTGCCGCTGCGGGGGAGTACGATACAAAGGACGGCATGGCTTGACCGGAGATTACGGATGTTAACCTGTCCCCCGATCATAAAAATTCTATTGATATGTCTGGGCATGCTGGCGCTGACCAGACTGCGTGTGCGACTTGGCTTGGCGATCATCCTGGGTGGAGTCGGGTTGAATGCCTTGGCCGGACATACGCCGATTGAGGTCCTAGTCGGCTTGGGAGCGGCCCTGAAGCAGAGTTGCCTCTGAAGTTGTGGGAGCGCCAACCGCAATAAAAAAATATGTTGACTTTAACATAATCCATGTTATAAATAACATTCAAATGAAAAGAAAGAACCTTTCTCAGTTATCAGCGCGGGTTACGGTGGCCCGGGTGGCAGCTGAATGCGGGGTCAGCATCATGACGGTGAGCCGCGCGTTGCATAATGCACCCCGCGTGGCGGAAGGCACGCGCATTAGCATATTACGCGCCGCGGATGCCTTGGGGTATCGCCTGCAACCCGGGTGCGGCCGCCCGCGCCTTATTACTAAAAAGGCCCGGTCGGTGGTGGACGTCATCCTGGGGACAGCGTTGACTTCGGAAAGTCTGTTTTATACGCGCCTTCTTTTCGCCATCGAGCGGGCATTGAGCCGTTACGGGCACGATTGTCTTATCCGCACGTGTAACGGCCGTTTCGAGGATTTTCTTTCGCTCTACGAGACGCTGCGGGAGTCCGGCGCAACGGGCCGTCTCTTCGTGGGGTATTTACCCGTGAAGCAGATCCAGATGCTGCTCGATCTGGATCCGCATATGATCCTAGTGGATTATACTGGCGATCCGTGTTTGCACGGTCCGTATGAATATGTGGGTTTTGATACCCCTGCGGCGGTCCGGCTGGCTGTCCGACACTTATGGGAGCGGGGTCGCCGGCGAATTGCGCTGGTTCGGGGTCCGTTGGCGCACCACTTTGCTCGCGAGACCGAGAAAGGATATGTCGAAACCTTGACAGAGTATGGACAAACGGTGGCCCGACGCCTGATTCTGGAGGCGGATTTCACCGCTGAAAATGCGCGCCAAGTAATGTCGGCGGCCATAGCCGACGATGTTGTTTGTGACGCAGTTTTTACGAATGACGAGATGGCTACGGGCGTGCTTCGAGCCCTGTACGAGCGGGGGCGGCGCGTACCGGCCGACGTCGCCGTCGTGGGCTGCGACGGGCTTTCCCTCGGCCGGCAGACGATTCCTCAGCTTACCACGGTGAGGCTGGATTACGAGCAGATGGGGCAGGTGGCGGTGGAACGTTTATTTTCCGGCCGGGAGAAAAATGCACCCGTGTTTCGAGTCCGGTTTGTGCCGGAGCTTGTAGTCAGAGAAAGCTCGTGAGGGAAGATAGGACCTGTTAACCAATACAAGAGGGGGAACGCGATGGGATACTTGCCAAAAGAAGAATCGATGCGGCGTATTGCCAAGGTTCGGAGTCTGCTGGAGAAAAGCAACTTGGATGTGGTCTTTGTTTACTACGATGAAATCAATATCGGGAACGGCTGGTACCTGACCGGCTGGTGTCCGCAGTTCGAGAGCGGCATGGTGGTGGTGCCGCGCCAGGGAAACTGCCTACTCCTGGGTGGGCCGGAGTCTGAGCCGTTTGCCCGGCTCGATAGCGCGATCACGGAGACCCGGAATTTTCCAGTTTTCATGGTCCCGGACGAGGAATATCCGAACGCAATAATCATTGATTTCCCCGCGCTATTCGCCGAGCTTAACCGCATGCTGGGCAAAGTTAAGGGTGTGGGGCTGGTGGGTGGAGGGCGGATGCCGGCCGACTGCCACCGGCAAATCGCAAAAGGCTTCGCGGGCACCAAGCTCGTTGATCTCACGGATGAATATGTCCGTCTGCGTTATGACAAGTCCCCCTGGGAGATTGAGCAAATCCGATCCGCCTTTGCCATCGCCGATAAATGCTACCAAGCCATGAAAACATCCGTCCGGCCCGGCATCTCGGAGATCAAAGTGGCCGCCGAAGGGGAATACGCGGCGCGCCGCCGCGGCGCCAGCGGATTTGGGTTCAGCGCAATTGTCGGCAGCGGCCGGCGCTCCAATGCCGTTGTGCCCACGGCCGGCAGCAAGACGCTGGTCGCGGGCGAGACTGTGATGATCGGTTTGGCGCCCAAAGTGCAGGGCTATGCCGGCGTGATCGGCGACACCTTGCCCGTGAGCGGCGCCTACACGCCGCGACAAAAACATTTTATTAAAATTCTAGCCGAAGCGTTTAAGCTTACCCGGGCGCAACTCAAACCCGGCCGGATCGGAAAGGACATTGATGCCCCGGCGCGGGCGTTCTTCAAGCAGCAAAACCTGTCTGCCTATCTGGTCTGTCCCTTCGTTCACACGATCGGCCTGCACGAAGCGGAGGCGCCTTTCTTCGGTCCGCATAGCCGGGATGTATTGAAACCGGGTATGACCGTGTGCGTCGACGTCAGCTTGTTCGGTCATCCGGAAATCAACGGCGCGCGGATTGAAACCGGCTATGAGATCACGGCTAAAGGTCCCGTGCCGCTCAGTCCGGCCATGGACCGCCATTTCATGAAGGACCTGGGATAGTATGCATGCCAATGAATTTCTGCGGTTGTTTTCGCAGGGCTCGCGGCGGTATCATCTGGTCGGCAATGAGCAGTGCGGTCTTGTTGCCGGGTTGGACCTGGAAGGCCGGTTGTATGCTCTATGGCAAGGCAACGTCCTCCATCGTGTCAATCCGGCGGCCGTGCTGGGGCAGAGCACGCGCGAGTGTTATTTGAACCCGGGCGGCGATGGCTTGTGGCCGGCGCCGGAAGGCAGCTGCCTGGGGTACCATTATGCCACCGGCAGATGGTGCGTACCGCCGGGGCTAAGCGGGGCCCGTTACACTCTGGTGTCGTTCGCCGGTGGCCAGGCGGTCATTCGCGCGGAAATTGATCTGATCAATGCCCGCGGGATCGGTGTGCCCGTTGTGTTTGAGCGCCGCATTAAGCTTTGTCCCGCGGACGATGGCCTGGAAATGCAGGTTACCGAAGCTCTGACATATCTTGGGCCACAGCCATTGCACGCCGCCCAAGGCCTGCTGGTTCCCTGGACGCTGGCGCAGTTCGATTGCGGGCCGGGATGCGAAGTTGTCTTTCCGGCCTGTCCGACCGGAGAGATCGTAGACTTATATGACCCGAGCGAGGACCAGCGTTGGTCGGACGCAACGCTGGTGCATACCCGCACGGAAGGTAACCGGCGCTACCAAATTGGATTGGGTAAAAAGACACCATGGATTGAGTTCCGGGATCCGCGCCAGGGGCTGTGTGTCCGGCGAACCGCCGAACCCCTGGCGAAGGCCTGGCGGTATATTGACATCGGCGACCGGCCGGTTGACCGGAAGCCGATGAAAGCCGGCGCCCGTTTCAGTGTTTACAACGCTACGAACGGCTTCATGGAGATTGAAGCGGCGGGCGGCTGTCCACGCCGGCTGGAACCGGGCGTCACCCTGACACTGACTGTCCATACCCGCTTTTCCAAAACGGGTGCAAAGAACAATTGATTCATC
>JAHIJO010000087.1 GCA_018898455.1 Verrucomicrobiota bacterium
TAAGGCTACAAGCAATCTTCTGGCCGACCTAACCAATCTTCATTTTCGTCACCCGGAAACAAACGCGCGGATGATCTATGAGCTTGTCTAAACCGGCAAAAGGTGCCATCTTATTTTCCGCCCGGATCAGGAAATCTGAACTTAGGCGAAAAACAAGTCCAACGGGCAATTACACATCAAATGCCAGATGGATGGATATGACCTTGGGGTGAATGCTGTTAAATAGCGACCTCATCGCGGATGGATGCCGCCGAATCGGGATAGGGAGGAGCCTCGCGGCGACGCCCTCTTGTCCCGCCGAAGCATCCTAGCAAAGGCGGATGCCCTTCCGCTCGCTCTTCGGCTCCGCTTATACCTGACACAACATATCCGGCGCACACGTCCAGCTCAGGCGCGGCGGCTTACCCGCCTCGCCTGAAGCGGGTTGTTATGTGGCTTCATCTGGCCATAAACCTTTTCGAATAGCTTTCCGATATTCTTCCCAGCCACTGGGAGAAGAACTTGAACAGTTTGTACAAAATGTGCCTATATCTGGTATCCTGTCTTGGATTCGAGTCTCAAGTTCTTTTGCTTTAATACTCTCGCCTTCTTGGAGGTCAAGCGCTTCCAGAATGGCCCTGTCCCATCCGCGAAGTTTCTCGTTCTGTCCAAATGCATCAGAACTGCGACCACAGCCATTCGGCTTCTTGAGAGGGCATATGTCACATACGTCGTCAAGGTTCGTCACTACTGTTATCGCCATGTCTGGATTTTGACGTAGCTTCTGTAATAATTGCGGAATTGCATTCTTGATGCCAAAAAAATCTTCCGCTTTTTTCTTCCCTGACCCATAGAAACAGTAAGTGCAAACAAGATGATGTCCTCTAATTTTCACAGGGTACCTCAAATAAACACATAACGTGACTGTTGATCGGCACCCCGGCGCAGAGGTGGCCGGGAATACGCTTCGCCTACCCGGCCAGCCCGAGCACGCGGTGGAGCCGGCTTCGCGCATGGCGCTACGCCGTGCCAAGGCCGATTCGGCATGGAATTCGCCACGGCGAATGGTTTTCTGCCGCAAGGGGTGCGTTCGACTAACGGGCAACAACCCGGTTGGGGCTAGGCCTGCGCCCGGTGAATTTCCACGGCTACGGCGCCGTGACCGGAAAACGCACCGGGCTTTTCCACCACGACATCCGCCGCCACAATCCTTTTTTCGGCGAGACAGATATCGGCCACGGCCTGGGCCAGAGCCTCGATCAAATGAAATCGGCTGTTTTCGACCAGGGCCACGATCCGATCCCGAAGCGCGACATAATCCACCGCATCTTGCAGACGATCATTGACCCCGGCTTCGCGAAAATCGCCATGCACGCTGATGCTGATAATGACATGCTGTGCAAGTTGACGTTCACGGGACTCCACGCCAATGATGCACTCCAGCGGCAATTGACGAATATGAATGCTGTCCATCACCCATCGCTCCCCAATAGATGTTGCCCGCTGTCAACATACACAATCTGGCCGGTTATGGAATCGCATTGCAATAAAAAAACAATGGCATGCGCCACGTCGGCCACGGCTGGACGCTGTTGGAGCAGAAAACGCCCGGCTTTTTCCCGGACGCTCCCCTTCCGATCGGCGGCCAGAACCGCGCCCGGCGCCACGCCGTTGACGGTGATCGCGGGCGCCAACTCAAGAGCCGCCAGCAGGGTCAGTTCCGCCAGCATCCGCTTGGAAAGTGTGTAGGGCACGGCGTCCGGCCGGCAGGATGCGATGCGGCGGTCGAGGATATTGATGATTTTACCGCGCCGCACCCGGCGGGCAAATGCCCGGATCAACCGCAAGGGCGCCGCCAGGTTGACCTCCCACTCTGCGCACAGATCGGCATCAGACGCAGTCATCAGGGTCTGCTTATGAAAGACGGCGGCATTATTGATCAGAATATCCATCGTTCCTGCCGCCTGGAACGCCCGGGCCATGACGCGCTCACAGGCCTCCGCAGTCCTGAAATCGCCCGTGACGACCCATGCCGGCGTTCCCCCGCGACGCAGACGAGCGGCCAAACTCCTGGCTTCGCGGACAGACCGGTTGCAATGAATCACCACCCGGCACCCTTCGCGGGCCAGCGCTTCGCAGATCGCGCGCCCGACCCTGATCGCCCCTCCGGTGACCAATACCGTTTTGTTTTCCAGGTTCATGGCATTCAATCCTTCGGATGGATCCAGGGCGCCAGGGTAACGTCATACAGGGACACAATCCATTTCAGCGGCGAATAAATCAACCGCAGTCGAACCATGGCCATCAGCATGTCTAGCGACGCCCACACCACCTTCAGTCGGGATCCGGACACATCGCGCCAAACAGTCGGAATCTCAACAATCTCAAAGCCGGCCCGGTGCAGTTGGAACAGGAGATCGACGTCAAAGGCCCAGCGGGTGATGCCCAGGTAAGGCAACACGCGACGGACAGCAGCGCCAGTCATCAACTTGGCGCCGCATTGTGTATCCGAAATGTTAAACCCGAACATCAACCGGACCATTTTATTGAAGAGTCGCGATGCAATCCTCCGGGACAGGGGCTGGCGCGGGCTGACCTGCGCGCCCCGGAGCCAGCGGGATGCAATAATGGCTCCGGCCGATCCGATGTGTTCCACCAGTTGTTGAAAGGCTTCCGGGGGGGTGGCCCCATCGGCATCCACATAACCGACCCGCTCACCCTGGGCCCGGGCAAACCCGAGCATGATGGCCCCCCCTTTACCAACGGGACTGGGCTCAATTATCACCCGAACCTGCCGATAGCGTGCGGCATAGTCTCTGGCGACCACTGCGGTTTGATCCCTGGAACCATTAACGATGATCATGATCTCCACGTTGTCACCATAGCGTCCGGAGAAATACGGCAGGTACGCATCCAGCGTACGTCCCAACCGCGCCTCCTCATTAAACGCCGGGATAATGATCGAAAGTTGCATAGGCTAGAATCGAATTGGGTTTATTGATTTCGATCGTCTTCGGCGCTCAGAAGGCGCTATTTCCGCACTTTCTGAATCATGATACCGCGACGGATGAACGTGGGGATATCCAGATTGCTGCCTTCTACAATAGTGGGATCAATGCCCTTGAATCTACCTTGCCCCGCCTCATCGAACAACGTTCCCTGGGTCAGCTTGATTTTCTGATCCCTCCGCTCCTCATCGCTGGCAACAGCATGGGAAAGGGGGATATCCGCCTCAGCGGACGGGGAATGCTGACGATCCTGCGCCTCGGATTCCGCCGCCAGAATCGTAACAAAAACCTTATCCTGTAATTCGGGGTCACAACTCACACCGGCCATGGCCAGGGCATTCGGCCGGCCGATGTCCGCAATGCCCCGCATCAGAAAATCCACGTCCTTCAAGGCTAAATCCATCCCCCCCATAATGCTGACGATATAGGAATGCGCATTGGCCATCACCTGGCCATGTTTCAACAGCGGATCTTCACGAATCGCCTTCAACGCCATCTCGATCCGGTCCGGTCCAGATCCTTCGGCGCATCCAAACACGCATTGGCCGTTGCCCTCCTGAAGCAGAGTCCGCACATCGGCAAAGTCGAGGTTGATGACCCCTTGGCGACAGATCACCCGCCAAACGGATTGAACACCGCGGTACAA
Source organism: Verrucomicrobiota bacterium (assembly GCA_018898455.1). GTDB lineage: Bacteria > Verrucomicrobiota > Kiritimatiellia > JAAZAB01 > JAAZAB01 > JAHIJO01. The sequence goes on from JAHIJO010000087.1 coordinate 3,634, forward strand.
CATAGCATCGGCTTTACGGAATGCTTCGGCAATATTGGTCCGATCCTCCATCATTTCAACAAGCCGCTGATTGGGCAGGCAAATGACGCCATCCGCCGCATCTTCCAGCGCCCGAAGCCCGTGCTGAGCATGATCCATACGCCGCTGTCCCTCAAACTCAAACGGCATCATGGCAAAGCACAGGGTCAAGGCGCCTGCTTTCCGGGCTTCTTCCACCACCAGCGGCGCCGCTCCGGTTCCAACCCCTCCACCCAATCCCACAATGAAAAAAACCAGGTTGACATCATGAAACAATTCACGAATGGTCTCCACGTCCGCCGCGGCGGCGCGACGTCCCACCCGGGGATCACCGCCGGTTCCCATGCCTTTCATGACCTGAGCCCCAATCTGGATGCGGCGCAATCCTGCAACTTTCGCGAGGTCTTGAACATCGGTATTGATTCCAGCAATGGGCGGACCATCTTTCCATTGCCGAGCCATGGCAGCCACGGCGGAACAGCCGCCATTGCCGACGCCGGCAATCAGCACGCGGCACTCATGATTCTGAGCGGATCGTTTTTCGTCCATAAACCGCTACCCTCCCCGACCAAACCATCGCTTGAAGAACCCGCCCAACGACACGGTTTCCTCGGCTTGAGATCCGCTTCGAATGGCATAACGAACCATTCCCAGCAACGAGGCATATTCAGGACCTTCATGCACCGTGGATACGCCGCTGAAATTCTTGGGACGGCCCATCGCACACGGCATTTCAAACACACGCTCCGCCACCGTTTCCACCCCCCGTAGATGCGCGCCGCCGCCCGTCAGCACAAGACCGGCGCCCAACTGACGCATCAGCCGCTTCTTATCAAAGTCATGCCGCATCATTTGAAACGTCTCGTCAACGCGGGCATGAATGACCGCATTCAGGTCGGATATCGCCACGGAACAGGCGGAAAACCCAACCTCCTGGGGAACGGAAATCCGCTGAAAATGCGTACTGGCATCCACAATGGCGGATCCGGATTCCTGCTTCAGGATTTCGGCCCGCTTGAGCGAAATTGAGAAGCCCACCGCGATATCATTCGTGATGTGATCACCGCCCACCGCCAGCACCCCCGCAGTGGCGATAATGCCGCCGGCATAGACCACATAGCTGGTGGTTCCTCCGCCCAGATCAATAAGGGCCACGCCGCATTCTTTCTGCTCCGGCGTCAGGGCGGCCAGCGCCGAGCATAATCCGCTGAACGCGACATCCACGACTTCCAATCCGACGTTCTGCACGGCTTTCACCGCATTATTCAACTGGTTGCGCGAACAATGAAGGATCAGCATATCCAGGGACAACTTCCCCCCCTGCATGCCTTCGGGATTGATGACGCCCCCCTGGTCGTCCACGGTATACGTCTGTGGAATCGTGTGCAAAATGTCCACATCGTGGGGAAGATGAATCGCCTTGGCGATATTCATGACTTCTTCAATATCATCGCGGGTAATGCCGCGCTGGGCATCGAATACCGGCACGCTCCCCGGATTAATTACGCTTTGAAGATGACTGCCGGAGAGCGTGATATTGACCTGACGGATTTCCACGGCGCCGCTCTGCTCAGCGCCCTGGATGGCGGTCCGAACACAGGACGCCACCTTCTCCAAATCAACAATGATCCCCTTGCGAACACCGCAGGATGGACACAGCCCAATCCCCGTGATCATGATATTCCCATCCTCCCGGGCTTCCCCAACCAGAGCACAGACTTTGGAGGTCCCCATTTCCAGTGCCACCACAGGCGCTACCGCCATAGGATCATCCTTTCTTAATTATATTCCGGTGTCGGAAAATTATTCTCCAGGGTCATATCGATCCCGACAACGTGCTTACCCCGCGCCGCGGCGGCTTTCAGGATTTCCGCCAGTTTAACAAGCTTCTGCTCCAAATGTTCCCGGGAAAAGGAATCCTGCGTCCCCATATGCTGCCAGGCCAGGGACACGCGTTCACCATCGACCAGGTTTAATTCCACTGATTCCCGGTTGCGCACATCGATCCGGATGACTTTTAATAAATTCCGGATTTGTGTCGTTTCACACACATCAAAAACTTCCAGAGCGTTCATAACCGGCGTCCCCCCCAGGCGAGTGCCCGGCCGGATGCCAGGCATGCAATGCCCGCTGACCACCGGTAAATGCGGCGAGCCGGCGGATGAGGCGCCCAAGACATAGCCGTCGCGATCCACGGTCAGGTAATAACCGTCCATTTCCAGGCGCGCCATGGAAATACGCTCCCGGACCTTGATGACCAGTTCACCGGGCAAACGCCGCGCAATTTCCACCGCCTTCACCCGCGGCACCGTTTTCAGCAGGTAATCGCGCTTTTCCGAGATGTTCAACGCAAAAAGGTTACTGCATCCCGCCAATTGCGCATAATCCATAACATGTCTTGATGTAATTACTTCCCCGATACATTCGATTTTAAAATCGCGAATGCGGAACAAGTCATTCTGCCGCAATAGAAAACGATCGAGGATGTGCATCCCAACCCACAACACGACGGCCACCGACAGCAAGCTGATGAGCATCACCAGTATGCCGCCAAACCAACGCAATTTGATTTTCGACTTCAAGGGAGATTGTGATTGGACCCATAGCCGGTTCGAGCGACGGTCATGGAACCCTGAATCAGATTGCCACCGCTCCCGCTTCGTTATAGATCGGCGAAACCACATATCATTCCCAATCGCTACTTAAGCAGTTATCCCCTATCGCTCATCTCCGAATCGAGCGCGGCCAGGTGGATAATGCGGTCGCACAGTTGTGCAAAAGTATAGCCTGCCACTCCGGCCGCCTTCGGCAATAAACTGGTTTCGGTAAAACCGGGAATCGTATTCAATTCCAGGACATACATCGCGCCATCGGGCGCCATGCGCAAATCAACCCGCCCCATGCCCCGCCCGCCCAGGGCTTGATATGTTCGCCATGCCAAGTCCCGGCATTGTTCCGTCCGTGCCTGATCCAAAGGCGCCGGTACCAGATATTCGGTCAAGCCCTTGGTATATTTGGCCCGATAGTCATAATTGTTATCCGGAGCGCGGATTTCGATCACCGGCAAAACTTCGTCGCCGACCAATCCGACGGTCAGTTCCCTGCCGTCAATAAACGGCTCGACGATCACTTCATCATTATAGGTCATGGCATCAGCCAGGGCCGTATTCCATTCTCTTTCATCCAGGACACGGTGTACGCCGAAACTGGACCCTTGGCGGACCGGCTTGACTACCACCGGCAAGGCAAGCGTACGCCGGTCGCCTGAACAAAGGACTTCAAAAGCCGGCGTTGCAACGCCCCGCTTCAACAATACGCGCTTGGATCGCTCCTTGTCAAAGGCCAGCCGACTGGCCTCCGGCCCGGAACCGGTATAAGGAACGCCGCGCTCTTCGAGCAAGGCCTGCACCTGTCCGTCTTCGCCGAATTCTCCATGCAGGACGATGAAAACTGCATCCACGGATGCCGGCAAATCAAAGGTCCGTCCCCGGATATCCACTTCTGTCACTCGGTACCCGCTTTGCCGCAAGCTCTGGGCCACGGCCGAGCCAGACCGTAATGATACTTCCCTCTCGCTGGAAAAACCACCCATCAATACGGCAATATGTTTAAATGCGCAATTATTCAAGACACACAATTTCTTTGATCAAGGCCACACCCCAGCGGTTCCGAACTTCATGGCGCACAATTTCCACCAACGCCAGAACATCCGATGCCGTAGCGCCGGTTTCAGTGATGATCACATTCGCATGCTGTTCCGACACACATGCGCCGCCAATCCGGTACCCCTTGAACCCCGCTTGCTCAATCAACCGGCCGGCAAAATCGCCTTCCGGGTTTCGAAACACCGATCCCGCCGAGCGCAATCCATTCATCCATGCGCGGCGCCCATCCATATCTTTCATGCGTTTTTGAATCGCCGAAGAATCATCCGGCTTGACCCTCAACGCCGCTTCGAGAATGATCCGCCCTGCCAGTCCCCGGCATTCCCGATAGGCCAAATCCAGACCGCTTTTGTCCACAATCTGTTCCAAACCATCAGGATTCAGGCAACGGACCCACTCCAGCACCTCGCCGATCTCCCGGTTCCAAGCGCCGGCATTCATTCGGAGAGCTCCGCCGACAGTTCCAGGAATTCCCGTTAAAAATTCCACCCCGGTTCGCCCCTGTTCTATCGTCCACTGCATCAAGGCCTTCAAGGGCACCCCGGCTCCCGCGATAACCCGCTCCGAACCATCGCCCCGAATCCCGCGAAACGCAGCGCCGGTCAGGCGCACAACCAATCCCCGCACACCCAAATCGCTTGCCAGAATATTGCTCCCGGCTCCCAGCACCGTCAAGGGAACGCGGGCATGATCCGCCCATGGGACCACCCGCCCCAGATCCGCCGGCGAACTGATTTCCATAAAAATATCAGCCTTGCCGCCAACATGCAAGGTTGTCCTTTGATCTAATGGCTCCCCGACCCGAATCAGCGTGGATTCCAATTCCAGCTTCGCCAGGTCTTCAACCCACGCCTGGGCGGGATTCAGTCGATCAATACCGCTCTGTTCGATATCTTTTTTCACCCAGCCCGCCATCTGGCCAACATCACCGGCGCCGATAATCAGCAAACCGTCACCCGGGACAAGGCGCCGGCGGAGATAGTCCCAAGCCTGGGCCACCGAAATAGCGTAAACGGTTCTGACTTTGCCGGCGCGCCGGAAATGAGCATACAGATCCCAGGAAGTGCCCCCCGCCAGCGCGGGTTCCGAGGCCGCATAGACCGGCGCAAGAATCAATTCATCCACACCCTGGAACACCTCGGCAAAATCCTTACCCAACACCTGCGTGCGGCTGAACCGATGCGGCTGAAACACAACCAGCCAGCGCGAGCGCGGGATATACTTCAGATTACTCAATACCGCCGCCACTTCCGACGGATGATGCGCGTAATCGGAAATCACGAGGATATCTTCGGTTGCGACCACCCGTTCAAATCGCCGGCGAACAGGTTCAAAGATCCGCAGCGCGGCAGATATTTCGGGGAATTTAATATTCAATTCCACTGCTACGGCACAGGCAGCCAGGGCGTTCAACAGGTTATGGCGGCCGGGAACCGGCAACACCAGTCGACCCAGTTCGATCCCGCGGCACGTGACCCAGCACGCGATGGAATTCCCGGATTCCGAAATGTCGGCAGCCAGCCAATCGACGGGCCCTTCCAAGCCATAGGAAACCGCGTGCGGCTGTTCCCGGCACAATGCCCGCGCCTGCGGATCATCCGCGCAGTAGATCAAGCGCCGTTTCACTCGCCGGATCAGACCGGAAAAACACGCCTGCACGGCTGCCACGTTTTCGAAATGTTCGGCGTGATCGAATTCGATGTTGGTAATGACCGCAATATCCGGCGCATACACCGCCAGGGTGCCGTCGCTTTCATCGGCCTCCGCCACCAGGATCGCACCCGTGCCCGCACCGGCCACACCACCAAGAACCGCGGTTTCACCGCCAATGCAAAACGAGGGACTCAAACCACCGCGCTGCAGAACCTGGGCAATCATGGAAGACGTGGTCGTCTTGCCGTGCGCACCGCTGACGGCCACGGAGGTATAGGCGGAGAGCAGCGCTGCCAGGACCATCCCCCGCCGGAAGACCGGAATGCCCGCCGCGGCCGCGGCGCCAAGTTCCGGATGATCCAGGCGCACAGCGTTACTGCGAATGATCCAGTCCACACCCGTGATGTGGGCGGAATCATGCCCCTGAATCACCGATACCCCTTGCTTCTCCAACCAGTCTGAAATCGCATTACGGACGTTATCACAGCCGGTCACCTGAAATCCCCGGTGCTTCAAGTGAAACGCCAATCCCGCCATACCCATCCCGCAGACGCCCATCAGGTGCACGCGGCCATGGCAATGGGCCAGGAGTGGCTTCACACGCTCGATTTCCGCTTCCATGTCGGATGTCAGATCTTTCACAACATTTTTCCAATGCGGCCGTTGGCAAAAGCAAGATTGTTACCCGCGCAACACACGAAAAAAGCGCGAAATAAAAATGATGCAGAAATTGAATTAATCTTAAATGATTCTTCTTTGTATATTATATTGCCCATTTTCGCGCCCTTTCGCGTATTTCGCGGGCAAATGCTTCTCTTAATCCACGGCTTTCCCCAGGCCAACCTGTTCCACGAGATCAGCCAGGGCCTCGGCGGCATCGCTCCCATGCCGACGGCAGGCCACCTGTTTCAGGCGCTCCAGCCGAACCGGATCGGCCATTTGCGCGGCCAGATAATCCGCCAGCCATTCGACGGAAAGTTCCGACTCAATCCGGATATCGGCGGCGCCGGCTGTTTCCACGGCCCGGGCATTGGCCAATTGATGCTGATGGGTGGCCCGGGGATAAGGAACCAGAAGGGCCGGAATCCCATAACAGGCTAATTCGGCGCACGAGGAGGCGCCGGAACGGCATACGGCCAGCGCGGCCCGCCGATAGGCCTGGGCCATATCGTGGAGAAATCCAAAGACAACATGCGATACCCCGGCTTGTTCATACTGCTTCCGGATAACCGGCTCATCCGTAAGCCCGGTCAGATGAATCACCTGGACAGGCATCCCCTTCTGATGCATGCAAATGACAGCGGCTGATGCCAGTTCGTTCAGATGATGCGCCCCACGACTTCCTCCCATCACCAGCACCGTAAATCGATCCGGCTTCAGCCCGCTCCACTGCTGACTGCTGGCCTCTGACCCACCTTCGCCCCTTAACGGCTGGCTATGATGGGCAAGCATCTGATCTCTTCCCCCTGCCCCCTGACCTCTGACCTCCCCCGTCGTCCGGCAACTGCCGGACAAGGGGCCACTTGCCCCGCAACGGGGCGACGTGGTGATCTCTATCCGCTGTCCGCTCTTCCATAGCGGCATGCCCGTCAACACCAGCCGTCGATGCTTCAGGTGCTGACGCGTTTCATCAAACCCAATGGCCACCGCCGTGGCCCACCGGCTCAGGAAGCAGATCGCCCGGCCGGGAATCACATTGGCTTCATGAAGCACCACCGGGACACGCAGAGTCCGGGCCGCCCACACCGGCGCGATGGAGGCATAACTGCCCATGGCCAGCAGGACTTCCGGCTGATGGTCTTTCATGGTCTGGCGGCATTGCCGGATAGCGCGAACCATCCGCCACCCTACCCTTACATTGCGCAACGAAAACAACGAGGATACGCCGTCGGCTTGAATGGTTACGATGGGACCTTCCCATCCATCCACGGCCGTCGACTCCACATCCTTGCCGGCCAGCCAGAGAACGACGTCATGCCCTCTCCGGCGCAGCACTTCCGCCGTTGCCAATCCCGGAAAGATGTGACCGCCGGTTCCCCCGCATGCGATTCCAATTTTCATGGTCTGTTTTTGGCCGGCCGACTTCTGTCCGTCAATTGTAAAATCGCTCATTAGGTGAACTTTCGCACTTATTAAGGTTCCTATAATTGTCTGGACTGGTTGCGTAGGGCCTGCGCTTGCGCATGGCCGTCTGTTGCGGCGCGCCGCAAGCGGCGGCCCTACAATCGGTCCAATTTATTTCAGGAAGGTTAACATGTGTGCAAAAGTTCACTGATGTAAAAGGGAGCTTTACATCTTTGGAAGATTTAGATGCTTGGATGATCTCAAATTCCTTGAAAAATAGATGCGCGTGGCCATTTTTCCTGATCGCCATCAGCCGGGACAGGCATACAGTCCGGCAGGCTTCACAGAAAACGCCGGATGCCATCGTACACCGCCCTGCGGTTTTCCCGGCTGACACACGATTCGTTGAAAAACATCAGGCCGATCAGGTTATCCGCCTCAGTGCGTTCGATGGCATCAAAAAAACTCTTGATTACATCAGGGTTCTTGGGCGGAACAGGATAGTTCTTGAACGGTTGTGAGCGTACGCACACGTGCCCGACCGCCGGCAACGGAGAGACGGCACACAGGTTCTGCGGAATGTCCGAGAAATCTCCGGCCGTATGCATCATGTAGGGGATGACGACCGGAATGCCGGCCTTCTGGATGAACGTGGATGAGTGGCCGCGATCCTGGTCACAGGTGCTGTGTAGCCATATCTCCACCTTTGGAAATTCGGCATGGACCTCGTCGGCAAGCCGCTTCAGTATTCCGCCGACATGTTCCTGTTTCCATTGTCTTAAGGAGACCTGATTGGCCTGTACCCACTCGGACGTCAGCGTTTCGCCGGTCTCGCGTGCAAATGCCTCGCGAGTGTGCCGGCAGAAGCAGGAGGAGGTTCCCAGCCAGTATCCCACAGATTCGATACCATAGCTCCTGACCCCAAAAGCGGCATACCGCTCCAAGCTATCCAGCATCTCGTCCCGCCCGCAACGATAGACATCCGGAACGTCCGGGCAATGCACCCAGTCAGCGAATCTACCGTCGGAGAGTTCTTGAAGAGCTGCTCCCGGGTATCCTTTGCGGATGCGTTCTGGATTCCACACTCCCCAAGTATCCATCAGTTGGACGTGCAGGCCTGCCTGGCAGGCTTCATGGATAACGTCGCCGAGAAACTCGGTTTTTTCGTCCGCATTGAGTGAATGCTCGTCCCGATAGCAACGGAGACTCTGCCGACGAGGCGGCCAGGAGTAGCCGTCATGATCGTCGAAATAGGAGTAACTGAGAAGCATGAGGCTCAAGAAGCTCATCCCATGGTCGCGCATTTCATGAATAAGCTGGCGAAGTTCATCGGGACGCTTCCCCTCAGGCCGCGGGGTCTGATAGGAGAGGCCAACCTGCCATCCAAGGTGCTGAAATTTGTTTTTCATAACGGAGTGAGTTAATTGCAAAAGTCTTCCGTTTAACTGGAATAACTATACTGAACTGTAAAATTTAGTCAATTTATGTCGCGACTCTTGAGCAAAACGGCTATGCCTTTGAGACTGAGATAGACTTGGCGGGTGAAGTTCTGCGTGAGCGTAATCTTAACTTGATTAACAAGATCCGCGCTCGTATAGTCATTCCCACAAGCGTATAACCCACGGTACACGGTACAGCAATTGCTTTTCAGTCCTATGCCGCCTGCCAACTCCACAGATGAACGAGTCTCTGCCTCCGGGAAGGCGGAATCGCCATTCGCTCCGACGCGTTGGACGCTCGTGCTCGCCGCGCAGGGCTCGCCGGGCGCAGCATCTGCCATCGCGAGCCGGGCCATGGCCGAGCTGTGCGCCATTTACTGGCGGCCGCTCTACCACTACGTCCGCCGCTGCGGGCACACGCACCACGAGGCGGAGGATTTCACGCAGGAATTCTTCGCGCGGTTGCTGGCGAAAAACGTCGTCGCCGATGCCGATCCCGCGAAGGGACGGTTCCGCTCGTTCCTGCTGGCCTCGCTCAAGCATTTCCTAGCCAATCAATGGGATCGCGCACACGCACAGAAACGTGGCGGGGACCGGGTCGTCATCTCGCTCGACGGCCTCACCGAGGAGGCCCGCAATGCCCTCGAACCCGCCGATGGACTGACGCCGGAACAAGCCTTCGACCGCGAATGGGCACACACCGTTCTGCAACAGACCCTTGCCCAACTGCGCGCGGAATTCGCCGCCGCCGGCCGCGAGAAATGGTTCGACGCGCTCAAGGACTGCCTGACCGGAGAGGCCGGCCCCGAGAAACAGTCCGAACTGGCCGCCCGGCTCGGCCTGAGCACCGGCGCACTCAAGGTCGCCATTCACCGTCTGCGCCGCCGCTACCGCGAAATGTTGCGCGCGGAAATCGCCCAAACCGTCACCGCGCCGGCCATGGTCGAGGATGAAATCCGCCGGCTTTTCGCCGTGTTTTCATGAATTCGCGCTTTTTCCGTGTAACCTCTTTCGATATTTGCTTCTGTAATGAGTAACACCCTGTCATGTAAGAACCCAGTTATTGAAAAGGACACCTTATGAGCGTAAGAACAGCGTCAAACTCTACAACGAACACAATATCCTGCGGGCTGAAATGACCATGAACAATCCCGGCATGTTCCGGGTCTTCCGGCAACCGGAAGGCCGGAAGGGCGCCGGTCCCAAGAAACGCATGCCCTTGCGCA
>JAHIJO010000088.1 GCA_018898455.1 Verrucomicrobiota bacterium
AACCTGCCGGAGCAACCGCCGCCAAAAATCACGCACAGCGAGGCCCCCGACCATGCTGTTGTGGTGAAGACCTAGACAGATGAAAGGCCCTTTTTAAGGGAATTACGAAGAAACAACCCTCGAGTTGCGAAAGTCGGGTTAGGGTAATAAATAGGCTGACATCAGAATCCACATCACAACATTCTACAATTCAGCCTTGCCGGCCAGGTGGGGGATGGAAACGGAAGCCCGTGACCAGTCCCTGCCGGCGATAAATGATGCTTGCGGCACTGGTGTTCGCGCCCATGCGCAACGCGTGGCCAGCTTACAATTCTGTCCCGATCCGAGCGGGATGCGGAAAACTTAGCGCGTGAAAAAATCAGGTTAGGGCAGGGGGAACCGGTCGGTAAAGGCCAGGACCAGCTTGCGAACGTCGGCCAGGGCGGTATTATCCTTGCATTGGCGCAGGACTTGCAGAATCCAGCCGGCGATTTGTTTCATTTCCGGTTCCTTCATGCCGCGGCTGGTCACGGCCGGCGTCCCGATCCGGATTCCAGAGGTCGTCTGGGGGCTTTTTGTGTCGAACGGGATCATGTTTTTATTGACGGTGATACCGGCCTGATCCAGCGTGGTGGCGGCTTCTTTCCCCGTGATGTCCAGGGTCGATAAGTCCACCAGTATCAAATGGTTGTCGGTGCCGCCGGAGACCAGGCGCAAGCCCCCGGCTTTCAGCGCCTCGGCCAGTGCCTGCGCGTTACGGATGATCCGCTCCTGGTAGCTCTTGAAATCCGGCTGCAGGGCCTGGTGAAGACAAACGGCCTTGGCCGCGATCACATGCATGAACGGTCCCCCCTGCAATCCCGGAAAGATCTGGTGGTCGATGTCATGCGCGAAGCGCCGGCGGCAGAGAATCATACCGCCCCGCGGTCCGCGCAGCGTCTTATGGGTTGTCGTGGTTACGAATTCGGCATAGGGGACGGGGCTGGGATGACAGCCGGCGGCCACCAACCCGGCGATATGGGCCATATCCACCATTAGCAGGGCGCCCGTGCTGTCGGCGATTTTACGGAAGCGCTTGAAATCAATGATGCGCGAATACGCGCTGGCGCCGGCAACGATGAGCTTGGGCCGGTGCTGTTTTGCCAGTTCGGCCACTTCATCGTAGTTGATTTGTTCGTTATCCCGGCTGACGCCGTAATGCCGGGCGACGAACAGACGACCGGAAATATTGGCCTTAAGTCCATGGGTCAAATGCCCGCCATGAGCGGGTTCCATTGCCAGGAACGTGTCCCCGGGCTGGAGGACCGTTAAATAGACTGCCAGGTTGGCCGAACTGCCGCAGTGGGGCTGAACGTTAGCATGTTCGGCGCCGAACAACTGTTTGGCTCGTTCGATGGCCAAGCGTTCCGCATCGTCCACATATTGACAACCGTCATACCAGCGCTTGGCGGGATAGCCTTCAGCGTATTTGTTGGTTAACAGGGAACCGGTGGCTTCCCGGACGGCGCGGCTGACGTAATTTTCCGAGGCAATCAGTTCCAGGTTTTCGCTTTGCCGGCGGTTTTCATTCCGCAACACCGCATAGAGGTCGGGATCGGTGTCGTACACGTTCAGGGGATCCACCGTGTTGCAGGCGTACTGCTGAATTTTATTCACCCGCCGCTGGTGCCGCCCGCTCTGGTCAAATTTTCCTTTCAGCCATTCGCTGACAATGGCCTTGGCGTCCTCGATACTGATGAGTTCGCCGCCCAGGGCCAGCACGTTGGCATTGTTATGCGCCCGGGCCATTTTGGCCATGCGGGGAGTAACACACAGCGCCGCGCGGACGCGCGGAAATTTGTTGGCGACGATGCTCATGCCGATGCCCGTGGTGCAAACCAGGATGCCTTGGTCCACCTGCCCATCAGATACCTGGCCGGCCACTGCGGCTGCGATATCGGGATAGTCAACGGAGTTCTTGGAAAAACAGCCCAAGTCTCGGGTCTGAACACCCCGAGCCTCCAGAAACCCCTTGAGCGTTTCCTTCATCTCAAATCCGCCGTGATCCGAACCGATAGCAATTTTCATATGGGTAGCATCACTTTCAACAGCCACATGCTCCTTCACTGTGATTGGATAAGTGTGAAGTGAATTACGGCTGAACGACTGCCATTTTTTTCATTTCGTTATCTTTTGTTGGGATTATACCCATTCCCATAATTTTGTATTCTGCGCCTAACTGAATCGTTTCATGTGCAAAATCAGATCCAGTAGCGCGGCGTCTATTTCGTCGCGAATCCGCCGGTAAATTCGGATTTCACACCCGATCGGGTCTTGAATGTCTCCACCCCGGGCGGAAGGATCGAAGGATTTCAGGAGATGGATCCGATCCTTGGCTTCCGGGAAGCGCTGCTTGAGTTCCAACGCATGAGAAGCAGTCATTACCATAATCAGCGTTGCCGGGTCAATCTGTTCTTTTGTCACATGGCAGCTGCGATGCGGCGTCAAATCCACGCCGAGTTCGCCCAGGACGTCAATGGCCGGTTGACTGGCCGTTAATCCGTTCACCGCCGTCAGGCCGGCGGACTGAACCTGCCAGGAGGTCTTCGGTCCCAAATGATGCCGCAGGAGATACTCCGCCATGGGACTGCGGCAGATATTGCCCGTGCAGACGAACAGAAGTTGGCGATGCCGGGAAGTCATTATGTTTCAACGCCTGTTAAGTGTTTCCGGCCGATCCCGCATCAATTCCCGATGCATCTTGATAATTTCACGTCCGGGAATGGCGCCTTCCCGGAGAATCGTAATGGTCGTTTCCCCGATTTGAACAACAGTGCTGGGGCGCCCGCCCGGCGCCGGACCGGTATCCAATACCAGCTCCACGGCGCCACCAAGTGTCTCGGCGGCGGCCTTGGCCGTCAAGGCCGGCGCCGATCCGCTCCGGTTAGCGCTGGTCACGCGCAAAGCCCCGCCGACGGCGCTCAATACCGCCTGGGCCGCGGCATGGTCCGGGATCCGGAAACCTTCCCAGCCATTGCCGGCGGGTAGAACCAGGGTCAGCGCTCCCGGCCAGTAACGTTTCGCCAGGGCACGGGCCACGGGTCCAAGCCGGGCCGGCCACCGTTCGATCTGGGCGCAGTTCGCCGTGAGCAGAGGGATAGGCTTGTCCTCTGGGCGGCCCTTGGCCTGGCAGAGCCTTTGCTCGGCGCCGGTCACCCGCGGGTCGGCGGCCATTCCATAAACGGTGTCCGTCGGCAGGACGAGAATGGCGCCCTGGCGCAGAACCGCCAGCGCCTCGTTCAGAACGCGGGGGTCGGATCCATCCCAGAACACTATGCGGGGCGTGTTCAATGCGTGTGACTATCCAGCGCTTTGAGCCCGAGAAGGATGTCCGTTGCCCGCATGAGAATGAGATCGTCGCCAATGCGGGTGATCAGGGCTCGATCATGTTTTTCCTGTTCCGACAACCCCGAAAACAAGCCGTTGTCATCCTCCACCGCGTCCTTTGACTGGGCCTTTTCCTCAGTCTGAGCCACAACAACATCCGGTATCACGCCCTTGCCGTGATAATCATCCTTGCCCATGTCAATCCGCTTGATCGCGATATACAATACCTTGCCGTTGGCGATGGGCAGGGGTGTCCGGAGCCGGTTGTCCCCGCGGGTCGGAACGCCGACGATCATCACGCCGTGGCAGGTTTGGAGCACCGCCGCCAGCGTTTCCGCCGCGCCCCGCGTATCCCGGTTCACCAGGATCATCACGGGGCGATCAATGGGCTTGTCGTTTCTGGGCGTCGTGTAGGTTTTCAGCGTCTTATCGAAACCGTCTTTGATGGTAAAAAAAATGGGGGTTGCATGGGAGAACATCCCGGCGATCTCAGCCACCGCATCCAGGTTCATGCCGTTGGCGCCCCGCAGATCAATAATCATGCCGGCGCAGTTGGTTCCCGACCAGGCGTTTATTTGGGCGCTAATCTGAGTGCCGGCGCCTTCATACAACCCGTTGATTTTCATGTAGCCGATCCGCTGAGGCCAGAGTTCCATGGTTCCTGTCACCGGCATCTGGATACCGGCGCGTGTTACCTGGAATGTGCGTGCCTCGGCGCCCTTGTCTTCCGCACGGACCGTTATGGTCACCGGTTCATTCTTACGGCCGCGCAGACGGTTGACGGCCCGATCGAGGGTCGTGCCGTCCATGGGTTGATCCTCGATTTTCTCGATGATTGTTCTGGCCGGCACGCCCGCCGCCGCCGCGGGGCTATTGGTGGGCACCTCCATGATTTTCAGGCGCTTGTCTTTCAGGATCAACTTCAAGCCGATGTCGTAGAAAACACCTTTTTCCTCTTCCTGGAACTGTTCCGCTTGTTCGGGCGTCACCATGCAGGCGCCCGGATCGATCGCCCTGATTGCGGCATCCACAACATTGGACGCCAGCGCCTCGGTCTGGAATACCACGCCTTGGGCTTCCAGGAGCGCGCCGAGTTCTGCGACGTTCTTCTGCATTTCAGTCACGGCCCCGGTCCGGTCCGCCGCCAGGAGACTTCCTGCTCCCCAGAACAGCAATCCCGCGATCATAGTACAATACTTACTCATGAATATTCTCCAACAGCGATTGAACCTTAATATTTCCTTTTTTCACTTTTTCTTTCAAGGACTGTTTATATGCCTGGAGCCTGGCGGCCAGGTCCGCCCGGTGCAGCGCCAGGATCTGGACCGCCAGGACTGCGGCGTTGACGGGACCGGCGGAACCCAGGGCCACGGTGGCCACCGGAATACCGGCGGGCATCTGGATGGTGGATAACAGCGCGTCCAGCCCGTTAAGCGAACGGCTCGCGATCGGAATACCGATCACCGGCAGGGTCGTGTGCGCAGCCAGAACGCCGGCCAGGTGGGCGGCGCCTCCGGCGGCCGCGATGATGATCTTGATCCCGCGCCGGCCAGCCTGTTCGGCGTAACGGGCGGCCAGTCCCGGTGTGCGATGCGCGGAAATCACCGACACCTCGCAATGGACGCCGAAATCGCGGAGGATTTTAAACGCCGGTTCCACAAGGGCCCAATCCGAATCACTGCCCATTACCAGGCCGACCTCAGGACTGACTTTGCATTTGGATTTCATGATCAGGCTTCCATGTCACAAGTCGAAGGTCGCAAGTCCGAGCCTTCCTTCCATCACTTGCGGTATCTTTCTTGTGACCTTTAACTTTCGCCATGCGACCTGCGACTATTTTCTTTTCAGACCCCGCGCCGCGATGTCGCGGCGATATTGCGCTCCGGAAAATGAAATGGCCGATACCGCCTGATAAGCGCTGGCGGCGGTGCCGGCCAGGTTGGAACCCAATGCCGTGACGCCCAACACGCGGCCTCCGGCCGTCACTACCCGGCCCTTGTCCAGCCGCGTTCCGGCGTGAAAGACCTCCGTCTTCTGCATCGCCGCCGCCGCGTCCAACCCCTCGATGACATCCCCCTTGCGATAATTGCCCGGGTACCCGCCCGCGGCCATCACCACACAGACGCAAGGCTCAGGTCGGCAGGCGACCAGTTCCGGCGTAAGGCCACCATCTATACAGGCTTCCATGGCCGGAATCAAGTCCCCAGTCAGCCGCGGCAGGATGGCCTGGGTTTCAGGATCGCCGAACCGGCAGTTGAATTCCAGCACCTGGGGTCCGGATTTCGTCATCATCAGTCCGGCGTACAGGACGCCCTGGTAGCGGATGCCCCGGCGGCCCAGCTCTTTTAGCGTGGGATCGAAAACAAGTGTCTGAACCAATTTCCGGAACGCGGGGGATTCCATAGGCGCCGGGGAGTAGGCGCCCATACCGCCGGTGTTGGGGCCCTGGTCGCCGTCAAAGATGCGCTTGTGATCCTGGGCCGAAGGCAGCAGAACTGCCCGGGTTCCATCCACCATGGCCAGGACCGAAACCTCTTCACCCTCGATAAATTCCTCGACGAGCACCTTCCGGCCGGCCGGGCCAAATGCCCGGGACACCAGAATCTGGCGGATGGCGTCCTCCGCCTGTTCGCGGGTTGTGCAGATCAGAACGCCCTTGCCGGCGGCCAGGCCGTCGGCCTTGACTACCAGGGGGAGAGAAGCCGAACGGACGTAAGCCAGCGCCTTGGCCGCGTCGTCAAACGAGGCCGACTGTGCCGATGGCACGCCCGCGGCCAGGAGGACATCCTTGGAAAAGACTTTACTGCCTTCCAGCTGCGCGGCGGCCTGGTTGGGGCCGAATACCCGAAATCCTTCCGCCTGGAACCGGTCCGCAAGGCCGGCGCACAGGGGCGCCTCCGGACCCACTACGGTCAGCTCCGGTCGCTCACGCCGCGCCCAGTCCAGCAGTCCATCCATGTCTTCGGCCTGGATAGCCACGTTCGTACCCAGCGCCGCGGTACCCGCGTTGCCCGGCGCGCAAAAGAGAGTAGGCCGTGCTTTATCCCGGGCCAGTTTCCATGCCAGGGCATGTTCCCGTCCGCCGCCGCCGATGAGTAAAAGTTTCATGAGTGGAATCCTTTATTCGCCCTACCTTTCGGATTAAAGTCCGCAAAGCGCGGTTTTACGCGCCCTGCGATAAGTGCAATGGCTTGGGTCATTCATTTCACCGACTTCTTCAGCTCAACCATGAAGGATGGACTACGTTCCGCGCCGCCCATGAGCGTAATTGTCTTTTGCCATGTGTCACATCCTGGAGCTGTCGCCATTAAAACATGTTCTCCAGGGGTGGCAATCAGTTTGAACGCTTGCATTCCCTTGCCCGGCGGCAACGGTTTGCCGCTGGATACCAGTTTCCCGTCAAGATGGATATCAAAAACCGCTTCTCCTTCTGACTGGACGACGCAACCGAAAGGAATATTGGTTAATTCGGACTGCTTGCATGTGACGCATGATGTCAACGATAAGCATAAAACCACCATTGCCTAATGAAGCTTTCATTTTTCTGTTTCCTTTCTTTGGTGCCGAACTTATGGATTATCGCCGAGGGCCAGAAACAAATCCACACTGGCCCGGATGGCGCCGGCTTTCTCCTGCACAACCTGCCGGGCCCGTTCGCCATAGCCGCGGCGTTTTTCTTCATGCGTCCACAGATCGGTTACGGCCTGTTCCAAATCCGCCGGGTCCCGGATCTGGATCACGGCGCGGGCCGTCAGGAAATCGGCTATGACGGCCCGAAAATTTTCCATGAAAGGGCCGACAATGATCGGCTTGGCGAATACGGCCGCTTCAATGATGTTTTGCCCCCCATGGGATGTCAGACTCTTGCCGACAAAAATAACATCGGCGGCGGCATAGAAATGTTTCAAATCCCCGGTTGTGTCCACGAGCAAAACATCTTCCGCCGCCTGGGAGACTGCCGTGCCGTATCCCATCGCGCTCCAGCGGCGAAAGGCCAGGCCGTTTTTTTCGATTTCAGCCGCCACAGCGCCGGCCCGTTCCATGTGGCGTGGAACCAGGACCAATCGAGCCTCCGGCTGTGACGCGCGCAGTTTTTGATGGAGCGCCAGCAGGACGGTTTCCTCGCCCGGCCAGGTCGAACCGCCGACCAAGAGGCGGGCTTGGGCGCTGAATCCAGCCCGCTTCAGCAGAGCCGCGGCGGGAATCAGTCCGTTAGGCGCGGCTGCGGCGACGTCGTACTTGGCGGAACCCATGACCCGGATACGCGCCGCATCGGCTCCCAGATCGATCAGGCGGCGGCGTTCTTCCTCGCCCTGCACACAGAACAGGTCAATCAGCGCCAGCAGGCGCCGAGTGAGAAAACGGATTTTCCGATAGCGCGGGTAAGACCGGTCGGAAAGCCGCCCGTTCAACAGCATGACAGGAATGCCCCGCCGCTTCGATTGGCGAACCAGGTTGGGCCATAATTCGCTTTCGACCAGCACCAGTGCCAGGGGGTTCAGGCGATTGAGAATCCGCCGCATGACCGGTGGAAAATCAATGGGAAAGTACAGTAGGAGGTCCTCCGGTCCGATCTGCTTTTCAGCGATGGCGTGGCCTGTGGAAGTATTCGTGGTCAACACAAAAGCCGCCCCGGGCCGGCGGGTACGGACTGCCTCCATGAACTGCAAGGCCACGAAGATTTCACCGACGCTGACGGCGTGAATCCAGGTGCGTCGCCGGGCTTGCAGCCGAGCGAGCAGGGCCGGTTCGTATATGCCGAACCGCTGGAGGAATCCCCGGCAATACCCGCCGCGTCGGCGCATCCGGATGAGAAACCGCGGCAGCATCAGCAGGTAAACAATCGGGAACAGGCAGTTGTAAAATAACCAGATCATGATATGACGAACTGAAAATAACACTCCCCGCGGCAAGCCGCAGGGCATCCGTGGCGAAGCCGAATGGAACCAACGGGTAATGTAAAGGGTGGCTTATCAATAGTAAACCCCGGATTTGTTACAAGAATTCCGCGAAAAACCCGGGATTCAGTTTCAAAAGACACCGCTCTGATCGCCGCTAAAAAATATATCGCCTCAAATCGTCAAATTCGTTATCAAGGGAGCATGGGAATCACGTTGTCGAACGGCGCCATCATCCGGCGCTTGCTGGCCCTAAGCTGGCAGTATCGCGCCGGATGTATCAAGGCGATCATGTTGCAGGTCATATTGCTGGGCTTGGTTATCGGAAGTTTGAGCCTGGCCGGTTTGGGCATTGACTACATCCGTCACCAGATCGATCCGCCGGCCAGCGCCCCCCGCTGGCCGTGGGGGGTACCGCCTCCGGCCAGCTGGCACCCATTAACCGTCCTGGTCGTGATCGCCGTGGTCGCCCTGCTGTGCGCCGGCCTGCGCGCCATCCTGAGCAGGCTGTACGGCATGACCGTGGTCCACCTGCTCCAGCGGGGGATCGTCGTCAATCTGCGCACCCAGGTCTATGACCGGCTCCAGCGCCTGAGCTTCCGGTTCTTCGACGCCAATACCACCGGTACCCTCATCAACCGGATGACCGGTGACGTCCAGTCCGTACGCATGTTTATCGACGGCGTGGTCATCCAGGGGGTTGTCCTGGTGACGGGGCTGACCTGGTACCTGGTCTATATGTTCCATATTCACGTCACCCTGACGCTGACCTGCATTGCCATCGTACCGCTGATTGCGCTGGCCACCGCGCAGTTTGCGCGCCGCGTCCGGCCGGCCTATGAACGCGACCGCGTACTGGTGGACCAGATGATCCTGGACCTCAGCGAGCATGTGCAGGGCATCTCGGTGATCAAGGGATTCACGCGCGAGCGGGAGGCGCTGGCGCGCCTGGATGCGGATAATCGCGCCGTGCGCAACCAGAAACAGCGCATCTTCTGGGGCGTGAGCTTGTACACCCCCACCGTCGACTTTTTCGGACAGATCGGCCAGCTCATCCTGTTCGGGTACGGCGGCTTGCTGGTGATCCGCGGCGAACTGCCGCTCGGCCTTGGCCTGATTGTATTCCAGGGCCTGCTCCAGCGATTTGCGGCCCAAGTGAACACGATCACCAACCTCACCGACGTTATCCAGCAAAGTCTGACTGCGGCGCGCCGCGTGTTCGAGATCCTTGATACGCCGATCGAGATCGGCGACGCGCCGGACGCCGTCGCCCTGCCGCGGGCACGGGGCGCCATGCGTTTCGAGCACGTGCATTTCGCCTACGTGCCCGGCGAACCCGTGCTGAATGATCTTGATTTCGAAATCCAGCCGGGGCAATGCGTGGGCATTCTCGGCGCCACCGGCGCCGGCAAGAGCACCCTGCTGAGCCTGATTCCCCGCTTCTACGATCCGGGTAAGGGGATCGTGCGAATCGACGGCGAGGATGTCCGCCGGATCTGCTTGGAAGATTTGCGCCGCAATGTCGGGCTGGTCTTCCAGCAAAGCTTCCTGTTCAGCAACACCGTGGCTGCCAATATCGCGTTTGGCTGTCCCGAGGCGACCTGCGACCAGATCGAGCGTGCCGCGCGGATTGCCGCGGCCCATGACTTCATCATGGAATTGCCGCAGGGCTACGAGACCGTGCTGGGAGAGGCCGGCGTGGATCTGTCGGGCGGTCAGCGCCAGCGACTGGCCATCGCCCGCGCCATGCTGACCGATCCGCCCATCCTGTTGCTGGATGATCCCACCGCGTCGGTGGATGCCGAGACCGAGGGTGATATCATGGAGGCGATCGAAAGTGCGATGCAGGGGCGCACGACGATTATTGTCACCCACCGGATCAGCGTCCTGCGGCGGGCCGACCTGGTTTTAGTGATTCACCGCGGCCGGGTTGCCCAGTGCGGCCGGCACAACGACTTGATCAAGGTCAAGGGCCGGTATCGCCGTTCGGCCTGGGTCCAACTGGACGGATTGCTGGTCGGACCGGAGACACGCGATGTCGAATTACTGCCTCCATTGTCCGAAGACGGCCCGGGCGGTACCAGCGGGGGGTCCGTCGTCCATGACTGATTTAAAATCCATCACCATGACGTGTTCCTTGAAACCCGGTGAAGCGCGAACCGACACCCGGCCGTTGAACTTCGGTCTCTTCCGGCGCCTGTTCTCCTATGCGCGTCCGTATGCCGCCAAGCGCAATGCCCTGTTTGTCATGGTGATCCTGCGATCCATCCAGCTCCCGGCGCTGGCCTGGACCGCCGGCGCGATCATTAACGGGCCGATCGCGCACGGTGACCTGCGCGGGCTGGCCTGGGGGATTGCGGGATTCCTCGGCCTGGCGTTGTCCACCCAGATTACCATGCACTTCCGCCATCGGCTGGCCTTGGAGTTGGGCGAAGCGGTGGTGCACGATTTGCGCCGCGACTTGTTCCGCCACCTGATGCACCAGACGATGAGCTTTTACAGCCGCGTCCGGCTGGGCAGTATCATCAGCCGCTTCACCTCCGACGCCGAGGCGGTCCGCATCGGCGTCCAGAGCGTCCTGTTCGTCAGCCTGGTCAATCTTGGCACCATGATCATCGCTTCCGTTCTGATGTGCTGGTACTCCCCGATCCTGTTTGCCATCCTGCTGGCCATGTTGCCCGTTCTCTGGCTGATGAACCGCCGGTTTCGCACACGGCTGAGCGTGGCCTATCGCCAGGTCCAGGAAAGCTTAAGCCGCGTGACCGCCACCGTCACCGAGTCCGTACGCGGTGTGCGCGTGACACAATCTTTTGTGCGCCAGAATGTCAATGCGGGGTTGTTCCGCGACCTGGTCATTGATCATTCGGGCTACAACCTGCGCGTAGCGGAGGCAGAATCGGTCTTTCTCCCGATGATGGAGCTTAACGGCCAGTTTTTCCTTGCGGTGCTGATTCTCGTGGGCGGCTACCGGGTCGTGAATGCCGACGCGGGGGTGGACCTGGGGGGCCTGATCCAGTTCATCCTTCTCTCCGGAAACGTTTTCGGTCCGATCCAGTCCTTGTCGAACATGTACAGCCAGGCGCTGGTCTCCATGGCGGGGGCCGAGCGCGTGTTCAAGTTTCTCGATATGCCGCCGGACTGGACGGACGCACCGGATGCTGTCGCGCCCGACGCCTTGCGCGGCCGGGTGGAATTTGAGGCGGTCTCGTTTGCGTATAAGCCGGGCCGGCCGATCCTGCGGAACATCAGCTTCACGGCCGAGCCCGGCCAGACCATTGCACTGGTTGGCCACACGGGCAGCGGCAAGACCACGATGATCAACCTGATTGCCAAGTTCTATCTTCCCGGCGAGGGACGCATACTCGTTGACGGGCGGGATATCCGGGAGCTGTCCGGCGCGGCCTTGCGTCGGCAATTGGGCATCGTGCTTCAGCAGAATTTTCTGTTTACGGGTACCGTGCTGGAGAACATCCGTTTCGGACGCCCGGAGGCGGGCGAGGCGGAGGCGCTGGATGCCGTCCGCCGGCTCGACTGCCTGGACCTACTGGCAGGCCTGCCGGACGGGCTGGCCACGCGGGTGGGCGAGGAAGGCACGAGTCTGTCCGCCGGCCAGCGTCAACTGATATGTTTTGCGAGGGCCATGCTGGCCGATCCGCGCATCCTCATCCTCGACGAAGCCACCAGCGCGGTGGATGCCCTTACCGAAGCCCGGTTGCGGAAAGCCCTGTTCAAACTGCTCGCGGGCCGGACCAACTTCATCGTGGCGCACCGGCTCAGCACGATTCGCCAGGCGAACCTTGTGCTGGTGATGGATGGCGGCCGGATTATTGAGCGCGGCACGCACCGTCACCTGCTCAAGCTGAACGGCATCTACGCCAACCTCCACCACCAATTCATGCTGGCGCATCAAATTTGAGGCGACTGTTGCTTCAACCAAAAGGGGCAGGGGAAAGGGCAGGGTGTTTTATTGTACCACGTTATCATCACGCGCGGGGGTGAGCTTCGTCGTAGACTTTTTTCAGGCGCTTGATGGTGACGCGGGCGTATATCTGGGTCGTGGACAGGCGGGAATGGCCGGGAAGTTCCTGAACACGGCGCAGGTCGGCACCGGGATTACAGGCGCGCCCGCAGGGCATCGTGATAAATGCCGAAACGCTGAAGATAACCGCGGCAGCATCAGCAGGAAGACCATTAGAAACAGGCACGCGATGTGTTGGATTCGGCGGCGATGATTATTTCTTGAACTCCGCAATAATACGCCGGATATCGGCGACAATTTTATCGTAGTCGGCGCAGCGGG
The DNA here is from genome assembly GCA_018898455.1 of Verrucomicrobiota bacterium. Classification (GTDB taxonomy): domain Bacteria; phylum Verrucomicrobiota; class Kiritimatiellia; order JAAZAB01; family JAAZAB01; genus JAHIJO01. The sequence continues at coordinate 12,544 of JAHIJO010000088.1, forward strand.
GGCTCTCTTTGATAGCAACCACCATAATATTGGCGGCCTCGCCGGGTCGGCCGAATAAGGCATAATCTTTGCCTGTTTGCCACAATATCCAGGGGCGCCGATTCATGATGAACGACTCCAGGAGCCCTCTCCGTTCAGCCATTTCTTGTTCTAAGCTGAGATTGCGTTTCCATTCCTCGAACAATTTAGGATTCTTATTGTTTCTGAAATGGCCGATTACATTGACGCGGTGGACCTCGGGAATATTAACCAGAGGTCCTACATACCACTGTTTCAACTCCGCCAGCATGCCGACCGGAGTTTTAACGCGGCCAAGTGTGCCTGAACTGGTTTTCGGGGGTCTTGGCCCTGTTGGCGTGATATACGTAACATGCCGCTGTTTGGGAGTAAGGGCATCAAGAGGAGCCCGTAAAAACAAACTCTGTGACACGCTTTCCGTTAACAAAGCCTGTTGTGCAACGGTCTTGAAATTCGGACCGGTGCCAAGAAAATCCAAAATCCATTTTTGAGTCAATGCCAGGGCCGCTTCATCATCGCCCATTATTTTAGTTAAGGTTGCAATCAGATATTGGACGTGGAGTTGCAGAGCCGGCACAAAACCGTCGGATTCAAAAAGAGCTTTGTTTTTTTGCTCCCAGGCCTGGATTTTATCGCGATCGGCGTTGAGCACAACGGCCGCATACGCATTTTTATATCCTTCCAAAAGGGCGCTCTCCGATGCCAGCAGCAGCGGCAACTGGTTGAGCAGACCTTTAGATTGTTCCATAAGCGAGACCTGGCGATTCTTTTCGCTGAGTTGCAGGAAGGCCTCAATCTTATCGAAATCCATCGTTGGTATGGGTGACCATTCCGTCTGCGCCCGTAATATATTCGGAGTCGGCAGGATCATCGCCAGGCTGATCAGACTGCCAAACAGGAATATCCGAATGATGGTCGGTAATGGCCTTGGTCGTGATACCCGCATTATGTTCTTTCGGGACAGCTTCATGGATTATTCCTTTCCATCATCCGTGGCATTATACCTCTTGGCCGGCATGAAGATATCATGAATTACTCACCGTGAGCTGCCCCCATCGATGGGACAGTGGACAGGGACAGTGGACAGTGTGCAGAATAGAATAAGATAATGAAGCTGAGTCATGCAATCTCCATTTCTGGTTATTCATCATCCGGCGCGGGGATGGGTATCCTCGTAGACCTTTTTCAGGCGCTCGATGGTGACATGGGTGTAAATCTGGGTCGTGGACAGGCTGGAGTGGCCGAGAAGTTCCTGGACACTGCGCAGGTCGGCGCCGGCGTCCAGTAGGTGCGTGGCAAAGGAGTGCCGCAGGGCGTGCGGCGAAATGTTCGGGTTCAGGCCGGCGCGGATCAGGTAGCGTTTCATCAGGCGTTCAACGGACCGCGGAGTCAGTCGTCCGCCGGTATGGCCGACGAACGCCGGCGGCCGCCCCGTGTTTTTCCTGAACAACGGCATAACCTCCGAGCGTTTGGCCAGCGCCGCGCCCAGGGCCTTGATGGCCGGCCCGCCGATGGGGCAGAGCCGCTCCTTTTTGCCCTTGCCCCGCACTTTGATCACGCCGGACAACACGTCAAAATTGTCCTCAACCAGACCGGTCAATTCGCTGATGCGCATGCCGGAGCTGTACAGTACTTCCATGATGGCCGTGTCGCGCGCCATGGCGTAGTCCAGCCAAAGACGTTTGGCGGCGTCAGTCTCATTCTTAATCGCTGCGGCGCCGACCTGGCGCGGCGCTTCCAGGAGACGAACGACTTCCTGAACAGTCAGGACCTGGGGTAGATATTTTTTGCGTTTTGGCGAAATCAAGCCGGCAAACGGATTATGCGGCACCTGATGATCGCGGGACAGGAACTTGAAAAACGAGCGTAAACTCGATACTTTCCGGCCCACCGTTGTGGCCGCCGATTCCTCTTTCTGGAACCGCACGATGAACTTGCGCGCCGCAAATTTATCCACGCTGTCCCAGGGATATGGCGGCCGGGCATCCACGCCCCAGGTGGTGAGGATGAATTGGCGGAGATCGATCAGGTAACTGCTGATCGTGTGGGCGGAGGCGTTTCGTTCTCCGTCGAGGTAGCGGGAGAACTGCTCCACCATTGGGTCCGTGGCGATGTCGGGTTTACTGCTCATTGTTCACGGTGGCACCACCCCGCAAAGGGGTGAAAAAAGATCATGATGCCTGTGTTTGCGGGTACGGTCAAGGATGGAACAACGCATGCGTAACCCCCTCAGTTATAGGGGGAATGCGGCGTAACCGAATTGGCCGGAAGGCTTCAGGTGTAGCAGCCGTTCGATAGAACGGTCCGTCAGCTGACGGACAGTGCTTCCCGCCAGGAGCGGTATAAACTCATATACGCATCTATACCCCCCCCTGTGACTGATTATAGCGTGGGCTGTCCTCAGCCGCCTGCCGATCGAAATTGACAATTCTCCTCCGGAGTATCATAAAGGGATTCCATGTCATTACCCATCACAGGAGGAAGCAGAAGCATGACCTCACGGGAAATTATCACTCGCAACCTGACGTTCAAGGACCCGGCGCGGATCGGCATGTCGTTTTCATTTGCCGAGAGCGTTATGGATGATATCTGCGGTGCGGGCTTGGGCCCGTCCGCAACATGGACCCCGCGCCGCTGGACCGAGGGTGAATTCGAATATTACGATGACGAGTGGGGTAATATCTGGTATCGCGTCCAGGGCCGGAGTGCCGGCGGTGAAATCCACGAGCCGGCCTTGCGGGACTGGGCGATGCTGAAGGACCTGCGGGTCCCCGATTTTGCCGAGCCGTCCCGCTACCGGGCGGCCGCCGAGACCTTTGCCAAGGATCCCGACCGCTACCACCTGGCATCACTCCCCGGTTTTCCCTTTGCCATCTGCCGGTATCTGCGCAAGATGGAAATCTATTTCCAGGACCTGATTCTCGAACGCGAGCATGTGGATGCGCTGCACGACCAAGTCACGGGCCTGCTGGAAGCCGTTATCCGCCAGTACGGCCGCACGGGAGCAGATGGGATTTTCTTCTGCGAGGATTGGGGTACCCAGGAACGGCTCCTGGTCAGCCCGGCTATGTGGCGCGAGATTTTCAAGCCGCTGTATCGCAGATTGGGCCGGGCCGCGCGCGAATCCGGCCTGCACGTCCTCATGCATTCCTGCGGCTACAATTGGGAAATCCTGGACGACCTGGCGGAAGTCGGCGTGAATTGCGTCCAGTTCGATCAGCCCAGTCTGTATGGCCTGGAACGGCTTGCCGAAAAACTCCAGCAGAACAAGGTATGCCTGTTTTCTCCCGTGGATGTTCAAAAGGTCCTGCCGACCGGTGACCGGAAACTTATTGAATCCACGGCCGCCGCGATGGCGCGTCTGTTCAGCGGCCGGCACGGAGGCTTCATCGCAAAGAATTATCCGGACCTGGTTGGGATTGGCGTTAAGCCCGAATGGAACCAGTGGGCTTATGATTCATTCGTCAGGGCGGCAACCGGCTGAGCCCCGAGGAAGTTGTTGGTATTTTGAATTGCGGTTGGAATCCATCATAAGATTCTTGAGTTGGCGCCTCCTTTTTTCATAAGGTATGACCGGAAGCAGCTATTAAGGGGAGGAACATTTCATGCAGATTGGCCGCATCGGGTTCTGCAAGGATGAAGCCAGAGGGTATGCCATAGCCGGTTTGGTTATCAGTTTAATTATGGGTGCGTTGTATCTCTTACCAGTGATTTTCCGGATCTAATGTAGAAAGGGAACAGATCATGAAACGTCTCGGAGGCATGGTAATAGTGGGAACGATATTAATGACAGGAGGTTGTGCGACCATGAAAACAAAAACGGCGGCGGTAACGTTTGGCAATGATGTTGAATTCATGCGGAAACATACCTCCGTTGTGGTGCTGTCCGGCGCCGCGGGGCAGGGGCAGGTGGCAATCGCGCCCGACTTGCAGGGGCGTGTCATGACCAGTACCGCCGGCGGGCCGGAAGGCTTAAGCTATGGCTGGATCAATCGCAAGCTGATGGCGGCGGGCAAGCCGGTGGAGCATATCAATCCCTATGGCGGGGAAGACCGGTTCTGGATCGGCCCGGAGGGCGGCCAATTTTCGGTGTTTTTCAAAAATGGCGTCCCCTTTGATCTCGATCACTGGTTTACACCGGCCCCCGTGGACACGGAGCCGTTCGAACTGGCCGCCAAGATCCGGAACCGGGTGCTTCTGAAAAAGGACATGCGGCTGGACAACTATACCGGCACGGTTTTTTCACTGCGGGTGGATCGGGAAATCCGCATCCTGGAACGCATCCAGGCCGCCGCCGCATTAGGTCTCCCACTGCCGGCGTCGCTCAAGATGGTGGCTTTTGAGTCCAACAACCGGATCACCAATACCGGCGATAATCCATGGATCAAGGACAGCGGCCTGCTGTCCGTCTGGATCCTGGGTATGTTCAATCCCTCGCCGGACACGACGATCGTGGTTCCCTTTACCGCGGGACCGGAAATGCGGCTGGGCCCGATCGTGAATGACGCTTATTTCGGCAAAGTGCCGTCCGATCGGCTCAAGGTCGCAGCGAAAGCGCTGTTCTTTAAGGGTGACGGCTGTTATCGCAGTAAAATAGGCCTTTCTCCCCGCCGCGCCAAACCCGTGCTCGGCAGTTATGACGCCGCCAACAAGGTGCTGACCCTTGTCCAGTATAGCAAGCCGGAAGGCGTCGTGGATTATGTGAACTCCATGTGGGAAATTCAAAAGGATCCGTATGGCGGTGACACCGTCAATTCTTATAATGATGGCCCCGCCAAGCCCGGCGCCGAGTCGCTGGGCCCGTTCTACGAACTGGAAACCTCGTCGCCGGCCGCGGCCCTGCAGCCGGGGGGCATGATCGCGCATACGCATCGGACGTTCCATTTTGAAGGAGCAGAGGCGGAATTGGACAAGATCGCCAAGGCGATCCTGGGTGTGTCACTGAAGGACATCCAGTCAGCGTGGAAAAAATAACAATAGACGCTTTCGGTCATAACGGCGGCCAAGGGACGGGCCATCCTACCTGTTCGGTTGCAGGCTCAAGCCCGCCTTAAATATTTTCAGCCACGGATGAAACACGAATTTTCACAGATAGAAGATGGCTGTGAAAAAAACGATTAAACCTGAGGTTCTTGCAAAACTCATTTTGAGAAATGGCAAGGAATCGGACGGCTCATTGGGATGATTTGAGTAGTAACTTTGGTGCGAGCGTTGCGCCGGTGTTGTTTAATTATTTTTGAAGAATCATGATTTGCCCGGCGTCTTATAGATAGAAACCACCGCACGAAGGAGCGGCATGGATAATATTGCCCAAACCGCCCCATCTGTTAAATCGGACGGGAACCGGGAGTTTGAAGTCATTATCACTGCTCATCAATCGGCTTTATTGCGCTATGTCACTCGCATTGTCAATGATGCCAATGCCGCCCAGGATGTTGTTCAGGAAACCTTTATCAAGCTGTTCCGCGTGTGGCGGGACGGCGCCCGTCCCACGGATAACCTGCGGCCCTGGCTCTACCGGGTGGCGCATAACACGGCGATTGATTATATCCGCCGTGAGTCGCGTTTGCACCATCTGCATGAGCAGGAAGCGTCGGAACGTGCCGCGCCGGACCCGGCTAATCCCGGCGACCCATCCGAACGTGTTCAGCTAATTTTGGGCCATCTGCGCCGCCTGGACCCGGCCGAACAACAGGTATTGCTGTTGCGCATGCAGGAAGGCCTTTCGTACCGGGAAATCAGCCTGGTTACAGGACGCACGGAAGGAAACATTGGCTGTATCCTGCATCATGCCGTGAAGAAAGTCAGCGCAAGTCTAAAAAAAGCCGGCCTGATAAGCAAAGGAGCAAATTAGCCCGCCCCGCGGCGGGGCGGGAATGGATTGAAGCTGTGGTCGGACGGGAAGGCGGCAATCAGTGTAATTATGGCCGTGTCTTGTAGGGCGCGAGCTTGCTCGCTGCCGCGGTTTTTGACCCAGAACGGCTACGACGCAAGGGCGCACCCTACATAAGATAAAATACGATTAGCCAAAGAGACTGTTTCAGAAGAGAGCGTGCCATGAATTGTCGGGAAATACAGGATTTACTAACGCCCTATCTGCTGGGCGATCTCGATCCGGCCCAGGCTGCGAACGTGCGGGACCATCTTCAGACGTGTGCACTCTGTCAAGCGAGTGTTGAAGATCTGCAGGCGACACTCCAGTTGTTGCGTGAAGGCCTGGCGGACACGTCGGCCGTGCCGCTGCGACTGCCTGAAAAGTTCATTCTCCAGTTCAATAAGCGACGCTGGCGTAGTCCGTGGGTCGTCAAGCGTAAGCCTGCACCCAGACGCTGGTGGGTAAGCATCACTGAATTAGCCGCCGTAGCGGCTGTTTTTTTGATACTCGCCGGCCTGATGCTTCCTAATCTGGCGTCAGATCGGGGACGCGCGCGGCGAGCAAGCGATATGGCAAATGTGCCTGCTGTTAGGAAATACGCCTCGGCATCGCCCATGTCAGCCGCCCGGCCGGGTGCCACTTCACCGCAGCCGAAAAGCGCTTCTATCGCCGATAGTGATTCTTCCATCGGCGGTGGGATGCTCCTGCCGTCCTCTAAGGCGGAATCAATCGCGCATGGACTATTCAGGAGAGAGCTAGGGGGTGTCAAATCTTATCAAAAAGACAAGAATGAATCAGGACGTGTAAGTGGCGAGCGTGGAGGCGGGAGTGGGGCCAGGCACGGAGACACCTCATCTTTTGAGACCGAAGGCGCAACCGTGACGCATGATATCAAATCCGGCACAGAATCCAAAGCGAACGAGGCAGAAGATTTGCAATCTGAGGGTAATGAAGAATATGCGTCTACGGCACCTGCGGGGTCTGATATGCCTCGCGATGATCTTGAGTTGAAGGAATCTCAATACGGCAAACATGAGCCCGCACTATCTTCGTTGGTATCGGACGGGGAGGAATCAGACATTATTTCTAAAATCGGCGCCGAACGGCCCGCTAAAAAGCCTGCCTCTACGGTCACGCGTCTAACGGACGACTATGCGGAGGGCATATCGGAGCCCCCGCCGACGATGTCCAAGGAGGCGGCTAAAGCCGAGACTAAGGATGAGACGGTCAATTTGGGCGCCACGGTGGAGATCGCAAATAAGGCCATGCCCCGCATTACCGTCGCGGCGCCGGCCGATTTAGAACGCGCGGAAACGGTGAAAGACACCCCGCCACCGAAAATAGCCGAAGTCAAAGTTCGTACGGATATGAACAAAAATATCGAGGGCGCCCGCGTCGCGCATCTCCAGGGAGTGCAAAAAATTCAGAAAAGCTGGGATGTAAGTGGAGAGAAACGGGCAATATCTCCGGTCAGCGGGATCCCGACCAATACGGTCCCAGCCCCGGAACCGGCGGCAAGCAACGTCCCGCCCGTCACCGTTCCCATTTGCCGGGCGACAGGCGTCAATCCGTTCGTGTCCGCGGCGGACAAACCGTTTTCCACGTTTTCGATTGACGTTGACACGGCGTCTTACTCGCTTTCCCGCAATTACCTGTTGCGCGGTCAACTGCCGCCGCCCGAAGCCGTGCGCACGGAGGAATTTGTCAATTACTTTGACTACGACTACACGCCCCCAAACGGGCCGACCTTCGCCGTTTACACAGACTGTGGTCCCTCGGCGTTCGGGCGAGGCTTGTCCCTGCTGAAAATCGGGGTCAAGGGACGCCGGCTCGGTCGTGAAGAAAAGCGGGCCGCAGTGCTGACCCTGCTCATAGATACCTCCGGCTCGATGGCCACGCCGGACCGGATTGAGCTGATCAAGAGCGCGCTGATCCAGATGGTGGAGCGTCTGGATCCGGCCGACAAGGTCGCCATCGTGCAATACGATTCCCACGCCCGATTGCTCCTGGAACACACTCCTGCAGCCGACAAGAAGCGGATCCTGGCTGTCATCGAGGGCTTGCAGACATCCGGCTCGACGGCGCTGGAAGAAGGCATGCGCGAGGCCTACGCCACGGCGGCGCGCGGGTTCAACAGCGCGGGTTGTAACCGCGTCCTGCTGTTGTCCGACGGCATGGCCAACCTTGGCACGACGGCGGCCGAAGACATTCTCAAATCCATCGAAGGCTATCGCAAACAGGGCGTCACGCTCTCCGTGTTCGGGTTCGGACTCGGCGCATATAACGATGCCATGCTGGAAACCCTGGCGAACAAGGGCGACGGAGTATATTCCTTCATAGACTCCCCGGCCGAAGCGAAGCGGGTTCTGGTTGACGACCTGGCCGCGACGGTTAACCTGATTGCCCGGGACGTAAAAATCCAGGTCGAATTCAACCCGAAACGCGTCAAGCAATACCGTCAATTGGGATACGAAAACCGGCAGTTGAAAAAAGAGCAATTCCGGGACGACAGCGTGGATGCCGGCGAGATCGGTTCCGGGCAATCCGTGACCGCGCTATACGAACTCGAACTGCAGGGCGATGCCCGCGAGTCCTTGGGCATGGTCCGGATCCGCTGCCGGAACGCATTGACCGGACAGATAGAGGAGATCGAACAGCCGATCACGCCGCCGGCCGGCACGACATCCATTGAGGCCATGGATGTTCATTTCCGGCTGGCGGCGGCTACGGCGGAATTTTCCGAAATCCTACGGGGCAGTCCCTTCGCCGCCGGCAGTCGGTTTGAAGACGTGGCCCGGGTCTTGCGTCCCATCGCGCTGGAACTGAGCCTGGATAACCGCATCCAGGAACTGTTGCGCCTGACGCAAACCGGGCTGACGCCGAAATTCCAGGAAGAAGGTAATCCCTGACCCAAGCAGACGGTTAGACGCTTTCCCGTAAAGATACACGTTTTTGCGTGTATGATTTAGCCGAGTTATGCGGCCAGATCAAGTAGTTGGATTGGTAAATCAT
>JAHIJO010000089.1 GCA_018898455.1 Verrucomicrobiota bacterium
CGGCGGAATAAGTTTGCAAATCTGCGCCAAGATGCTGTAATTAAACCTGCCCGGAATGTGTGTCTTAATGTCTGCCTCCTTTAGTCGGTTGGCAGGCCTATACACTATTTCCGGGCTTTTTGCTATGGGATGCTAATGATTAAATGTATAGGAATTTCAATCTTGCGGTTCTACCGAACCGCCACTATCCGTCAGCCGACGGATTGTAGAGGCCGTTCGATAGAACGGTCCATCAGCTGACGGATTGCGGCGTAGCCGCCTAATTGAATGTTTCGGTTTTTCATGGTGATTTCGTGGCGAATAATTCAGGATAGGAAATAGTTGGCATGACGATGAATGTCAAGGAAACGGTCCTGGCGAATGGCGTGCGGGTGGCGACGTCGGCCATGCCGTCCGTCGAAAGTGTTGCCATGGGTGTCTGGGTGGGGGTGGGGGGGCGCTATGAAAGTGCAGGTCTCTCCGGTATCAGCCATTTTATTGAGCATTTGCTGTTCAAGGGAACCGAACGGCTGTCGGCGCGGGATATCTCCCAGTCCATTGAAGGTCGCGGTGGTTACTGCAATGCGTTTACCCAGGAGGAGATGACCTGCTATTTTGCGCGGGTGGCCTACGATCGCGCCTGGAAAATATTCGATATTCTGGCCGAGATGTATCTGCATCCGCGGTTCGACCCGGCGGATATCGAGAAGGAACGTAGCGTCATCCTAGAGGAAATCATGATGTACCGCGACCAGCCGGAACACGTGGTGCATGAGATGCTGGACGGCATCCTCTGGAAGGATCATGAGTTGGGCCGACCTCTGGTCGGCACGCCCGAATCGTTGGGCCGCCTGACCCGGGATCATTTGCTGACATTCAAAAAGAAAAAATATGTGCCTGAAAACACCGTCGTGACCTTTGCCGGGCGCGTTGGGCATGATGAGTGTGTCGTCCGGGTGATGAAACTCATGAAGCGGCTTGGCGATCACCGGGAGCCTACCTGCAAACTGGTGACGCCGGCGGTGCCCCAGGAACGGCTGGCCCTGAAAAGCAAGGACATCGAACAGACCCAGTTGGCCCTGGGGTTCAGGATTTTCGGGCGGTTTGACAAGCGGCGTTACGCGTTGAAATTGTTGAGTGTGATCCTGGGCGAAAATATGAGCTCGCGGCTGTTTCAAGTTGTGCGCGAAAAGCACGGGCTGGCCTATTCCGTGCATTCGGGTATCCATCTCTTTGCGGATACCGGCGCGCTGGTGGTCAGCGCCGGGTTGGACCGGGCCAGGAAGGAAAAAGCCCTGGAGCTGATTCTACGGGAATTATGCCGGTTGAAACATGAGCCGGTGAGCAACCGGGAACTCATTCGTGCTAAAGAATATATTATCGGGCATTTGCGCCTGTCCCTGGAAAGCCCGTCCGGTCATATGATGTGGATGGGGGAGCACCTCCTGAATTATCGGACTTGCATTCCGCCGGAGGATGTGATTCAGGCGGTCTTGAAGGTACAGGCCCGGGAGGTTCGCGACGTGGCGGAAGCGATCTTCAAGGATTGCTTCGTTAGCCTGTCCCTGCTGTCGCCGGGAGTGGGAGCGAAAGACGGCGAACGCATTCAAGCCTTGTTGAAAGAGATCGGGTAAACATAGGAGAATGAAATAATGTTCAAGAAACTCATGGCCGTAGTGTTGGCGCTGATCGTGCTGCTCGTGTTTGGCTTGCAGTTGTTTCTCCAGTACGGATTGACGGATTCCCTGCGGAAATACGTCCTGCCGGCTGCCAAAGAAAAGCTCAAGGTAGATGTTTCCGTGGAAAAGGTCGGCGTCAATCTGTTGGCCGGTTCTTTTTCCGTGCATGGAGTCAAGGTGGCCAATCCGCCGGGATTCCAGGAACCGGAAATGGCGTTGCTGAAGAAGTTCAGCGTTAAGATCGGGATTCCGGCGCTGTTGAAAGGCGGGGTTGCGGAGATTCAAAAAGCGGTGGTCAAGGACGGCGTGATCATGGTTGTCCGGAGCCGGGATGGGGCGTTGAATATTGAGCCGCTGCTTGGGGTCAAAAAAGCTGCCGAACCCGGCGCCGGTTCCGGCCCCGCGGAGAAGCCTGCTTCGGCGGCTAAAAAGCCGGTCAACGTCATGGTCAAGACCATGGAGATTAAAACGCTGATCCGTTACATTGATTACCAGTTGGCGGAAGAGGCGTTCCGGCTGGGCCTGGATCTGCAGGCGAAATTGAAAGACGTGGCCAATTTCGGCAACGAGGATGTGTTGTCCGGAACCATTAACCTTCTGGGAACCCTCCTGGTGGAAGATGAAAAATGCGCCTTCGATATCAACGGCCTAATTGCGCCGATCGTGGATCCCCTGCGCCTGAGTTTCGATGTGTCCGGTTCCATGCAGGAATTGGACCTGAAGGCATTTAAACAACTGATCCGAAAGCATGGCATTGAAGGCGGTACCGTGCGCGGGACCGCGACCCTTCTGTGCAAGAAAGGTGTTTTTGACCCGGACAAATCCGTGCTTCGCCTGACTTTGAACAAGATTCAACTGACGGAGGAAAAACGCGCGAAAATCCCTGGAGGCCGGTTACCGGAATCTCTGACGATTTTGGTTCCGATCCAAGGCACGCTGGACCGGCCCGCGATCGACTTCGACGATGTTCTGGAGAAAACACTGCTCAGTCCGGATATGGTGGAGTCGGTCCTGAAAGGCGTGTTCCAGGACCAGGGAAAAGGCTTGGACAAGGCCAAATCCGAGGCCGTGGATAAAGCCAAGTCGGATACCGTCGGCGAGCTTAAGAAGGCCGCCGAAGCAGTGCCGAAAGACAAAATGCTCGATTTGAACCAGTCGGTTAAGGATATCTTTGGCAAATGATTCGTCCGTTGGGATTAATCCTGCTGTGGTTCACCGCGCTGTCCGGCGCGGGAGTCCTGTTGGCAGCCAACCTGTTCCTGGGCAATCTGAACCAGGATGAAGGCTGGTATTTATACGCGGCGCGGCTGGTTTCGGAGGGACAATTTCCATATCGGGATTTTGCCTTCACCCAGGCGCCGATGCTTCCCATCGTCTATGCCTGGATTCAACCCTGGGTCCAGGCTTGGGGCCTCGGCGCCGGCCGTGTATTTACCGCGTTGTTGGGCCTTGGCGCTGCGCTGGCCGCCTCGCTTCTAGCCGCCCGGTTGGTTCCGCCGGAACGGAGGAACGGCGCGGCGCTGATCAGTTTCATTCTGATCCTGGTCAACGTCTATCAGGGTTATTATTCCACGGTGGTTAAAACCTACTCTCTGACTGCATTATTCCTGGTTACTGGGCTTTGGGCGCTCAGTGTCGCCTTGGCGCGGCGCGGGGGATGGTCCGCCGCCGCCGCCGGGGTTCTCTTGGTCTTGGCCGGAGCGACGCGGACATCGGCGGGGATCGTGTTGCCGCTGGTGATGATCGCGCTGTTCCTGGAGCGCCGGCGCCTTGCGTATCATGCCTGGGTGTACGTGGGCCTGGGAGCCGTACTGGCGGCCGGAGTCGTGGTGTTGCCATTCTGGATCATGGCGCCGGAAGCATTCCGTTTTTTCGTACTGGATTATCATACCTTCAGGGGCGCAGGATCACTGGTCCAGTCGTTGGTTTATAAGGCCGGATTTTTATCCCGTTTGATCCAGGGCTATTTTGTGGCCACGGGTGTCTGGATCGCTGTTCTGCTCGGTCAATGGTTTCTTTCCCGTTTCCGGTCCGCCCCTCAGGAGCCGATGATAGCCGTTCCGGAGCGGTTTATGATTCGCATGATCTGGATCAGTATTGCCGCCGTCAGCCTGGTCCATTTACTGGCCCCGTTTCCCTACGAGGATTACCAGGTGTTCGTGTATCCCCTGTTCGCGCTGGCCGTTGCCGTCATGGCCGTCCGTTTCGTCGCGGCGCCGGCTATGCCGTGGCTGGCCACCGTCATCCTGGTCCTGTGTCTGGGCGCGGCGTTGTCATCGCCGGTCAATCAGGACTGGTTTATCCTGGGGCGCGATCGCATCTGGTGGCGCTTGAAGGATCAGGCATCGCTTTGGCAATTGCGTGAAGCTGGCGCCCGGCTTCGGGCGATGAGCCGGCCGGGGGAATTGCTGTTGACCCAGGACCCCTACCTGGCGGTGGAATCCGGATTGACCCTGCCTCATGGACTGGAAATGGGCCAGTTCAGTTATTTCCCCGAGTTGAGCGCGGAACAGGCGGAGCGGTTTCACGTGCTGAACCGGAGTCAGTTTGAAACCCTGCTTCAAACCTGCGCGGCTCCCGTAGCCGCCTTCAGCGGGTACGCCTTTGCCATACGATCACCGAAGGTGGAACCGCTGTCGGGCGAGGAACAATCCCAATTCTGGCGTCTGGTCGAGGACCGCTATGAGCCCGTAGGCGATATTCCTAATTTTGGCCAGGCCTTCACTACGCTTCGAATTTTCAGGAAGAAACCATCGGTTCCTGGAAATCTGCACCCGGAATCGTGAATGCCCAGGCAGTGAATATAGGGTGTTCAGTGTTCGGCCAGTCGAGGAGGAGAACGGATGAACAGAACTTTCAAGATCGCGATTCTCGTGCTTCTGCCCTTCTTGGTTGGATGCCGAACACCGGTATCTCCGGAAACTCAATTTCGGCACAGACTACAGAGCATTATCCTTCCTCATGTCGATTTCAGGGAAGCGGACATCAGGGATGTGGCGCTGTCCGCCTTCGGAGGAATCCCGCGCTTCGTGGGACCTGAACACCGAACACCTACGTAGTGACAAGGAGCCAACATTATGAAAGTGGCCTTGCTGGGGCTGGCCCAATCGGGCAAGAAGACGTTTTTTTCACTGCTCACCGGTCGAAAAACCGGCCTGCCGATCTCCTTGAAGGAAGGGGAAAGCCTGGAGGGGATGGCGCCGATCTATGATCCCCGCGTGGCGGCGCTGGCCGATATGTTCAAGCCTGAACGCGTGAAATTGGCTGAAAATATTATTGTTCTCTGTCCGGATATGGTTGAAGGGGCCGGCAAACGTCCCTGGCTGGAGGCGGCGCGCCGGTGTGATCTGCTCTGCCTGGTGGTCCGGGCGTTTTCCTCGGCGGAGATCTATCACCCAAAAGGTTCCGTGGATGCGGAGCGGGATCGGGCCTTCCTGGAGGCGGAATGTATTTTGGCTGATTTGGAGTTGATCGAAAATCGGCTGGCGCGCATGGCCAAGGAAAAACGGGCGGGCCAGACGGCCCAGCAGGCGCAGGAGGAACACACGCTGGGCAAGATCAGGGAGATCCTGGAACGAGAAATGAAATGGGTGTCGTTTGATCTGGCTCCTCACGAACTGGAGGCCATTAAGAGCCTTAACCTGCTTGCGCTCCAGCCGCTCTTGTGGGCCTATAATGTGGATGAAAATTTCCTGGCCGGGGAACCGCCCGGGCCGGGCAAGGGCCTGTTCAAGATATCCTGCCGGATTGAACAGGAAATCATGGCCCTGGACAGCCTGGAGGACCGGCAGGCCTATTTGAAAGATCTGGGCGTGACGGCGTCAGGTCTTGACCGGCTGAACCAGACCGCCTATGACGCGCTCGGGTTGATGTCCTTTTACACGGTCGGCAAGGACGAAGTGCGTGCCTGGACGATTCGCAAGGGAACCGCGGCGCCTGCCGCGGCGGGCAAAGTTCACTCGGACATAGAGCGTGGGTTCATTCGGGTGGAAGTGATCAAGTACGACGATCTCATGGCGGCGGGCGGTGAAGCCGCCGCGAAAAGCCAGGGAAAATCGCAGGTCAAAGGCCGGGATTACGTCATCGAAGACGGCGATGTCTGCCACTTCCGTTTTAATGTATAAACTTTTTGGGAGAAAAATCTATTTACTTTCCGGTTTGTCCAGGGGCAAGGGCGGGGGGGCTGGCGGGACGGCGTCCTCAGACGGCGGAAGCATCATGTTCGGCGGCGGGATGGCGCCGTTCAGATAAGTTATCTTGGCCTTGTCTTTCAGGTTTTTCAACAAGGGCTCGGCCTCCTGCTGTGTTTTCCGGCCTTTCAGCATGGCTGTGATCCGTCCTTTGACTTCATCAAACGGCTGGACTTGATGACCCAGGGTTTGAATGATGTGGTAACCGAAATCGGTTTCCACCACCTGGCTGATTTCATTATTCTTCAGACTGAAGGCTGAGTCCTCGAAGGGTTTCGCCATGGCGCCGCGCCGGAAAGGCGGGATCAGTTCGCCGCCATTTTCCTTGCTGGGGCAGTCCGAATTTTCCTTGGCTAACTTGGCGAAATCGGCGCCGTCCGCCAGCTGTTTCCGGAGCTTTGCAGCCTGCTCTTTTTTGACGGTCTTTTTGGCCGCGTCATCCGTGGGAGTTGTGGCAATCAGAATATGCCGGGCCCGCACCGTTTCAAAGAGGCGCGTCTTATTTTCGTCGTAAAATTTCTTAACATCCTCATCCGAAACCGAGATGTTCAGCAGTTTCTCGACCTTGAGCTGTTCTTTGATCTGTTCTTCCAGCATGGCCTGCGTGATCCCCTGTTTTGTGAGCAACGATTCCAAGGTTTGGGATTTGGGCAGATTGGCCTTGATGGTGTCAAATTCCTTTTTGATGTCATCCGCCGAGATCGTGATTTTCTTGTTGGTGCATTCGGTGTCGATCAACGATTGGATGATCAGACCGTCCAGGATCTGGGGTTTGAACGTGGGGAGCATGGAGGCGAATTGCTGTTCCGACAAACCGCGCTGACGCATCATTTTCTCGATGGTTGTTGTTTCTTTGTCGAGGTCGCCCTGGGTAATGGATTTGTCGCCGACCTTGACCAGGATCGTCTCGGGCGGGAGGGCGGGGGCCGGGGCCGCGGTGGAAACTGAGTCTGCCTTGGCCGGACCGGACAGCGTCAAGACAGTATCCGAAGCCGGAATGGCGGGCTTGTCCGCCTGTTTTGGGGCGGCATCTTCTCCATAGGCGGTGATGGCCACGCCCAGGAATATGGCGATCCAGAGCGACGCGGACGAAAATGAACGGTTCATGATGGTCTTCCTTTATTATGAAGCGGACATTCCGCTTCGTAGTTTATAGATTGATGAAAAAAAGGAATAATGAACTTATTCCGCTCCAGTGTCAACAAGTAAACATCAACGCTCGTAATTCTAATTATATGCGCCTGCCAGTCATGGAAACCGGCTAAAGTTTACCCCGCCCCTGGCGGGGTGGGACAATGAACAGCATTTGCGGAGATATTGGGCGTTTGTTGTTCCGCCTTTGCTACTCTGCGAAGGCCTACTCCGCCGTAGTAAAGCCCTTGGCTACGAAGGTCGGACAGCGCTTCGCTACAAAGCACGAGCAGGCGGTCTTGGTCATAATGAGAATTGCTGGTTAACGCTAAAAAACAGATGTTGCATGTTTGCTGGTGAGCGGCGGTCCCGATCAGGAGGGTTTCCGCAGGTGGGAAGGAAGGATCTTGAGGGCGATGCGGTACTTGGCAATCGTCCGGCGGGCAATGTGAATGCCTTTGGCCTGGAGCTTTTCGAGAATATCCTGATCGGAAAAGGGATGGTCATGGTCTTCGTCGGCGATTAAAGCGGTAATCATGTCCTGGACGGTTTTGTTGGAAACCGTCTTGCCGTCCGTTGTTTTGAGTCCCGGCGTGAAAAAGTATTTCATCTCAAACAGGCCGCGCGGCGTTTGCATATGTTTGTTCGCGATACAGCGGCAGATCGTCGTTTCGTGAAGGCCGACCGTCCGGGCCACCTCCGCCATGGTCAGCGGCTTGAGGTGCGCGATGCCCCGGTCCAGGAATTCCAGCTGGGCCGTCACGATGGCCATGGCCACCCGGTACATGGTGTGCTGGCGCTGAGCGACGCTTTTGATCAGAAACAGCCCCGACCGGATTCGATCCTGAATGTAGGTCTTGACGTCGTTGGGCGTGCTCGCGGTATTCATTAGCTCCCGGTAATGCCGGCTGATCCGCAGGTCGGGAATTTCATCGTCGTTTAGAATGACCCGGTATTGGCCGTCAACTTTTTCAACGAGCACGTCCGGAAGAATGTAGCGGGGCGATTCCGGGCTGAAGGCTCGGCCGGGTTTGGGTTCCAGCGTGGCGATGAGTTTGGCTGCCTGGTGGATGTCCTCGATAGGCACTTTCAGCGCGTGAGCGATTTCCTTGATGTGCTTATTGCCCAGGAGCTCCAGGTGGTCCCGGACGATGGCCGCGGCCAGAGAATCGCCGTGGCCCAGCCGCTCGAGTTGAAGCAGAAGGCATTCTTGCAGATTCCGCGTGCCGACCCCGACGGGATCACAATCCTGGATCAGGGCCAGGATGTCCTTCATATGCGCGGGATCACAGCCTGCCGAGGTCGCCAGTTCCTCGATGTCCTGCATCAGGTAACCGTCATCGTTGATGCTGCCGATGATCAAGCTGCCGATGATGTGCTGATCCTGCTCGCTGACGCCGGCAAGCGCCAGTTGCCGGCTCAGGTGATGCTGGAGAGATTCGTTCTGGACCTGGGAATCCAAAAAAAAACGCCGCCGCTTGTCGGCGTTGATGTCATAGGGTTCATATTCCTGTCCCTGCATGAAATACCGGCACCATTCCTCGTCAAGCCGGGAAAGGATCGCGAACTCCTCTTTGAAATTCAGTTCCTTGGTGTCGTCCACGACGCCGGCTGGCTCCACTTCGACGGGCGGGGTGTCCACCGGTTTTTCCTCAAGGGTGGGGTTTTGCTGCAGCTCATTCTGGATCAGGGTGCGCAGTTCCAGCATGGGAACTTGAAGCAGTTCCAGCGATTGGCGCAGCTGGGGCGCCAGTATTTGAATCTGGCGTTGTTGTTGGGTTAAGGAAAGCGACTGGTCAGCCATGATAATTTCTTTCTTTTACACTGGCGCCAATTAGTATAATACAACCGCGCCGATTCACAAGCAGGATTTAGCCATGAAAGTATGCGTACTGGCCAGCGGCAGTTCCGGGAATTGCATTTACGTGGGAACGGAGTCCACGCACGTCCTGGTTGATGCGGGCATGAGCGGGCGTGAAACCCGCAACCGCCTGGAGCAAATCGGAGTCAAACTGGCCGACATCCAGGCCGTTTGCCTGACCCATGAGCACAGCGATCATATTGCCGGGCTGGCTGTGCTTCATTCCCGGCATGGAATCAACCTGTACGCGAACGCCGGCACGATTGAAGCGGTCCGGCTGGATGCAAAGACGAATGCGCTGGCGTGGCATGTCTTTACCACCGGCTCAATGTTTCAGATCGGGGATATCTCGCTGGATCCTTTTGCGGTCTCCCATGATGCGTATGAGCCCGTGGGGTTTGTGGCGGCGTCCGGCCCGGTTCGCGTCGGTATTGTCACGGATATCGGAGTCAGCACCCATCTGGTGCGGGAACGGCTGAAACATTGCCGGGTCGTGATCATCGAGTCCAATCATGATGAACACCTGCTGGCCAACGCCCGGCGCCCCTGGTCGCTGAAACAGCGCATTGCGGGCCGCCAGGGCCATTTATCCAATCAGCACGCGGCGGAATTGATTGCTGAGATCGCCGGGTCGGGATTGAGCCATGTATTCCTGTCGCATCTCAGCGCCGACTGTAACCTTCCGGACCTGGCGCTCAAGACCGCGCAAACGGCGCTAAATCGGCAGGGGTACGCCCAGGTTCGGGTGCAATTGACGTTCCCCGACCGGATCAGCGACGTGTGGAGTTCCGATTGAGACAAGAAGGAGAGATGCCATGAGTATGATGATGGAACAGGTGAAGTATAACGGGATGTTAACGAATGCGAAGTTGTGGTATGCGCGGCCGGCAAGTGAATGGAGCGAGGGGTTGCCGGTGGGGACGGGGCGGCTCGCGGGCATGGTGCTGGGCGGCATCAAGCAGGAGCGGATTGCTCTCAATCACGAATGGCTGTGGAAGGGAACACACCGGTTTCGTGATAACGCGAAGCATTCCCACCTGCTTCCGGAAGTGCGGCGCCTGCTCCTGGCGGGAGACTATGAGGCCGGAACGCAGGCCGGAAACGACGCCTTCGGCGGCGCGGGCGGGATCAGCGGCAAGTCCCATCGGGTGGACCCCTATCAGCCGGCCGGGGATCTCTATTTTGAATTGAACCATGATTATGTTTGGGATTACCGGCGCGAACTGGATTTGGCGACTGCCCAGGTGACCGTATCCTATCGGTCGGGGCAGGGGATCTTCACGCGCGAGGTTGTGGCGCACCTGGTCAAAGACCTTATCCTGGTGCGTATCACGGCTGGCGGTAAACCGTTTGCCGGGGCAGTATGGCTGGCGCGGCTTTATGATCCGGCTTGCGATTTGACTTGCACGGCGTCCCGACACGGATTGACCATGGCTGGGAGTTTCAAGGGCGGGCTGGACTTCAGGGTCCAGGCTGCGTTGCGTTATGATGGGGGTAAGGTTGCTGTTCGAAATCAGCGGATCGAGTTTTCCGGCGCGCGCGAGATTGTGCTGGCGGTGAACATGGGGACTTCAGCGGGGCAGCGCAATCCGCGGCGGGAATGCGGCGCCTGCCGCGTGCCGCGGGAATCCTGGGCCGAGTTGCTGAAGAGTCACCGGAAAGAACACGTGCGGCATTATGGGGGTCTCAAACTGGAGCTTCCAGCCGCGGTTCCCGATATGCCGACCGACCGGCGGATCGAGGCCTATCGCCGGGGCGCCGATGATCCCGGTCTGCCACTGCTCTATTTCAACTACGGACGTTATCTCCTGTGCAGTTCCAGCGCCAACGCCGAGTTGCCGCCGAATCTCCAGGGCAAGTGGAATGAGGATCTTAATCCGCCCTGGGATGCGGACTATCATCACGACGTGAATCTGCAGATGTGTTACTGGCCGGCTGAGACCGGGCACCTGCACGCATACACTGACGCGCTGTTCAAGCATATGGAGCGATTTGTCCCGCACGCGCGCAAGGCGGCGCGCGACCTGTATGGCTGTCGGGGGATATGGATGCCCATTCAGACCGATCCATGGGGACGTTCGACACCGGAGGCGTATGGATGGGCCGTCTGGATCGGAGCGGCGCCATGGCTGGCCCAGCACCTGTGGTGGCATTACGAGTATGGGCAGGACAAGGCGTTCCTGAAAAAGCGCGCCTATCCCTTCTTCAAGGAAGTCGCGGCGTTTTACGAAACGTATCTGGTCAAGGACAAGAATGGGAACCTTCAGATTGTGCCGTCCCAGTCACCCGAGAACCGCATCAAGGACAGTGGTCGCAGGTTTCCGGTGTCCTTGTGTGTTTCCGCCACCATGGATGTCCTGTTGGCGCGTGATCTGCTGACGCACGCCGTCCGCGCCGGCGAGATTCTGAACGTGGACGCCGGGAAGCGGGCGCGCTGGCGGGAGATGTTGGAGCATCTGCCCATGCCGGGTATCGGCTCCCACGGCGAACTCATGGAATGGAACTCTGAGTTCGAAGAGGTGGAACCCGGCCACCGGCACATTTCGCATCTCATCGGGCTTTATCCGGGCGATCAGATCACGCCGGATCGCACCCCGGATCTTTGGAAAGCGGCGCGGGTTTCCCTGGAACGGCGGCTGGCCAACTTCGGCGGGCATACCGGCTGGAGCCGCGCGTGGGTGGCGTGCTGTTTTGCGCGGCTTGGCGAGGGGGACCTGGCGATGAAGCACGTGAAGGCGCTGATTGCCGATTTTGCCACGGACGCTCTGCTCGATCTGCACCCGCCGAAGATATTCCAGATTGACGGCAACTTGGGTGGGACAGCGGCTATCCTGGAGATGCTGGCGCAGAGCTATCATGAGGAAATTCACCTTCTGCCGGCTTTGCCCGCATGTTGGCCGACCGGGCGCGTGACCGGGTTGCGGGCGCGAGGCGGATATGGAATCGACATCGAATGGAAAAACGGGCAATTGCAGAAGGCGGAAATTGTTGCTTTGCGCTCGCGGGAGTGTACGCTCCGCACAGGTAGGGCGAAACTCAGTGTGCATACGGTTTCAGGTCGCAAGGTTAATGCGAGGCATTCGGACGGGAAGATGAGTTTTGCCGTGGAGCGCGGGCGGGTGTATGTTGTCACGCGGGCATGATCCTGGCGTCCCCGCCGCGTTGGGAAGCGGCGGGGACGCCGCTTTCGCCTTCGCCAGAATATTCGATGGGGATCAACTGGAGAGAACCAAATCGGCTTCAGGACATGACCCTGGGAATTGCTGACTGGGTTGCCACGTCGCCAGGCAAGTGGCCACATGGCCCCGATCCTTATCGGGGCCGACGTGGTGGGCAAGATCCGCTTTGGTCCGCTAAAGATTACGGGGTGCAACCGGTCTTGGCTGAGTTGGTATCGACATTGACGATTGGAATGATGCGCACATTATCAAACCAATACCCACCCGGCGGCCAGTAGGAGTAAAGCATCACTTTCATCTCGGTGACTTCCGGCGTCCGCCGGGTCGGATTGAAATCCTGGGAAAGCTCTGTCCACCGGTTTGGGCTGGCCGGGCAGTTGACGATGACCTCCCAGCGCCGCCGCTTTTCCCCGTTCCATATCCCGTACCCGCGCACCCAGACCTTGGCGCCGCCGCCGCCCCGGTAGTCGAATGCGAGGCGGTAAACCTGGCCGGATGCGACCGGCAGGGCATCGGAATAAAAGGAAAGTCCATAGGTGGCGGCCACGGGGTCATCGGTGGGCTTGGGAATATTCCACTCGCTGATTCCCGCGGCTTGCCATTGCGCCACCATGGCCTTCTCCGAGATGGCGGTGTTGATGCGAATGGCTTTGCCGCGGGAAATCCGGTTGGTGTTGGCCGGCGCTTCCATCCATTGAACACCCAGGCCATCAGGCTTGTTCCAGCCGTCCGGCCGGGTCGGGTCCTGAGCGTCCGCTTGCTCAAAGTCACCATTTTTAATGATGGAAACTTCTCGCACATTTTTCGGCGGTTCCCTGGTCAGCAGTATCCCGGCGCTTGGCAGGAAAAACAGGAACATCAGGGCGAGCGTTTTTTGAATCACAGTCATAGAAATCCAATTTTGGAGTGCGATAACCGTGCTACCGCTTTATGGCGCGCCATTTTCCCCCGCGAAGCGATGGCTTCGCGAAAAGCAAAGCGGTAGCGCCGGCTACCGCACTCCATATTGTTTTTCGCCGTCCGTCGGCCGCCGGATGCAATATGTCATATCTACCGCTCAGGATCAAGAGTTCCATGGCGGGAGAAATGACAAGATGAGTTATTGAACTACGGGGACTGATTTGGTAATCTCCATTAAACACGTCTCGTCTTCGGAAGGAGGCCATCATGAGGAAACGGTGGATCGGTTGGCTGGGGATATGTTGCAGTGTCCTGTTACTGACAGGATGCGATAATCGGGAACAAATGCTATGGCTGAAGCAATCGCAAGCCGGCCTGACTGACGAAGTCAAATCGTTATCCAGGCGGGTTAAGGCGCTGGAGCAATCCCATAATCAAATTATCGCGATGCAGTCCCGCGCAATGAAAATGCAAGCCGCGTCTTCCGCCAATGGTGAATCGGAAGTTGCAACGGCGGATGACTGGATGCAGAATGGACCGAAAGGCTGTACCCCCGATGAATTTTCACGCAGGGTATATCGGATGTCGGCGGAAACGCTGATTCAATTCGCCGGCAAGCCCGATAAGCAAACAACGCTGGGCGAAGCCGAATACTGGACCTATTCCAAGTTGCCCTCTGCAGGGACCAATGGCACAGTGGAAAGCTCCACCGTCCAAGTCGTGCTGGAAAACGGCCGGGTTGATCGGGCGACATTCAGCGGCAACATTCAGTACGGTAAATAGGCGTGATTTTATTTTCCGGAAGGAGAAACCGCGATGAAGAGGATCATTAGCTGCTGGGGTGTGATTGGCATGGCGGTCGCGGTGCTGAGCTTGGTGGCCGGGTCTGCCATGGCGAACAACGTGGTCGTGACGAACATGAGCCTTAAAGTGCCCAATGCCGGCCAGATCCCGGTCCAGTTTGACTTGGCGTGGGACAACTCATGGCGGGATGGGGTGAACTACGATGCCTGCTGGGTATTTGTGAAGTATTCCACCAATGCGGGGGTGACGTGGAACCATGCCACGCTGGGTGGGAGCGGAACCAACCCGGTGGGCTTCACCAGTGGAAGCGGCACGAATCTGGAGATCGTCGTGCCTGCGGACAAGACAGGGGCGTTCATTCAGCGTTCAGTGGCGGGCACGGGCACGGTGGCGAATGCGGGGGTGCAGTTGGTGTGGGATTTCGCCACCAACGGGGTTTCAAAAAGCGAAAGCGCCCGGGTCAAAGTGTTTGCCGTGGAGATGGTCTATGTGGCGGAAGGCCCGTTTTATCTGGGTTCAGGGGGCGCTGAAATCGGCCACTTTTATCAATACACGGATGGGATTCAGACAACGATGCCATATCTGGTCAGCTCGGAATCGGCCATCAGCGTGGGTGTTGCCAACGGCAACCTCTATTACGTCAATGTTGACGGTGGGAATATCGGTGATGGGAGCGGGCCCATTCCTGCGGCTTTTCCCAAGGGCTTTGCTGCGTTCTACCTGATGAAGACGGAGATATCCCAGCGGCAATACTGCGAATTCCTCAACACGCTTACCTACGTGCAACAGACCAACCGGCACGACCTCGCCCTGCATTTCAACGCGAACCGCAACTTTATCAAGAAGACGAGCAACAGTCCGGCTTTCTTCGGGTGCGATGCGAACGACAATGCCGGGCCGGCTACGGACGTGACGAATGTGATGCTGTTGAACGAAACGAATGACGGGGAGTGGGTGGCGTGCGGTTATGTTTCATATATGGATGGAACGGCGTACGCGGACTGGGCCGCGTTGCGGCCCATCTCGGAACTGGAGTTCGAGAAAGCCTGCCGCGGTCCGCTGGCGCCGGTGCCCAACGAGTATGCCTGGGGCAACGGGATACTGGAGCCGACCACGACGTCGCTGAACAACCAATACACGGCCTCCGAGGCTCCGAACCAGGGAAACTGTAATTGCCTATATGCCTCACCCACGGGTCCGTATCGTTGCGGAAGTTATGCGGACGTGAGTTCAAGCCGTGCGAACGCGGGCGAGGGGTACTATGGGGCGTTGGATTTATCGGGGAACCTGAGAGAGCAGACGGTGGTGTCGGTGGGCCGTGCCGTGGGGCGCGTGTTCACGGGTGTGCATGGAGATGGGATGTTGAGCTTCGGCGGAAATGCGAATGTCACGAATTGGCCGGGATTGACAGGCGGAGAGGTAACGGGTTCTACCGGGAACGCAGCTCGCGGCGGTGGAGTGAACAGGGCCAGCGGTGACGCGCGGTTGTCCGCCCGCTATGACTGGACCAACACGGGCGGCTTTCGCGGCTACTACATTGGGGGGCGTTGCGCGCGGTCGGCTCCGTGATCCGGCTTCGCTGGGAAGCTTCCGCCTTCGCTCAAGGAGCTATGGCGGACAAGACGCCGTGACACGGTCCGGCTTACGGCTGATAATTTTCGGATGGCTAAATACCATTTTTTTCAGGAAGGAGAAAACGTGATGATGAAGAAGATAATCAGCCATTGGGTCGTGGTTGGCATGGCGATTGCGAGCCTGAGCTTGGTGGCCGGGCCTGCCATAGCGAACAATGTGGTTGTGACAAACACGGCACTGGAAGCGCCCGGAGCGGGCAAGGTTACGGTCCAGTTCGACTTATCGTGGGACAACTCGTGGCGGGATGGGGTTAACTACGATGCCTGTTGGGTGTTCGTGAAGTATTCCACCGACGGGGGGACTAACTGGAGCCATGCCACGCTGGGCGCGAGCGGGACTAACCCGGTGGGTTTCACCAGTGGAAGCGGCACGAATCTGGATATTATCGTGCCCGCGGACAAGAATGGGGCGTTCATTCAGCGTTCAGTGGCGGGCGCAGGCACGGTGGCAAATACGGGGGTGCGGTTGATGTGGGATTTTGCCACCAACGGGGTTTCAAGAAGCCAAAGCGCCCAGGTCAAGGTGTTTGCCGTCGAGATGGTCTATGTTGCACAGGGGAGTTTTTATCTGGGTTCAGGGGGCGGTGAATACGGCCACTTTTATCAGTACACGGATGGGATTCAAACGACGCAGCCTTATCAGGTCAGCTCGGAATCGGCCATTCTGGTGGGCGCTACCAACGGCAACCTCTACTCCAATCCTTTCACCGTGCAAGCCTCGAATAACGATAGGCAAGGGCCCATTCCGGCGGCTTTTCCCAAGGGATTTGCCGCGTTCTACCTGATGAAGACGGAGATATCCCAGCGGCAGTACTGCGATTTCCTCAACACACTCACGGCGGTTCAACAGATAAATCGGCACGACATCAATCTGAATTTTAACACGAATCGTAACTTCATCAAAAAGACGAGCAACAGCCCGGCTTTCTTCGGGTGCGATGCGAATAACAATGCCGGGCCGGCCACGGCTGTAACGAACGTGGTGCTGCTGAACGAAACGAATGACGCCGAGTGGGTGGCGTGCAATTGGATCTCATGGATGGACGGGGCGGCGTACATGGACTGGGCCGCTTTGCGGCCCTTTACGGAACTGGAATTCGAGAAGGCCTGCCGCGGTACGCTGGCGGCGGTGTCAAACGAGTATGCCTGGGGCGATACGACGCTGGAGCCTGCCACGACGTCGCTGACCAACCAAAACACGGCCTCCGAGGCGCCGAACCGGGGTAATTGCCTTTACAATGGATGTGCTCCCGCTGGTCCGTATCGTTGCGGGAGTTATGCGCAAGCGAGTTCGAGTCGTGCGAACGCGGGTGCGGGGTACTATGGGGTGTTGGATTTATCGGGGAACCTGTGGGAGCGGCCGGTGACGGCGGGCCTTCCCACAGGGCGCAGTTTCACGGGAGTGCATGGGGATGGTGTCCTGAGCATCAATGGTCATGCGAATACGGAGACATGGCCGGGATTGGTTTCAGGAGAGGTAACGACCTATGTCGGGTCCGGTGGTCGCGGCGGCCGTTCTGACGTGGGTAGTGATCCGGCGCGGGTTTCCGACCGTAATGACTGGAGTAACTTTGGCCAAGTTCGCCGCGGCACATTCGGGGGGCGCGGCGCGCGGTCGGTGCCGTGATCCGGCTTCGCTGGGAAGCTACGCCGTGACACGGTCCGGCTTCGCTGGGAAGCTACGCCGTGACACGGTCCGGCTTCGCTGATCGAAAAGGTATTTAGATTGCAACAGCTTGCCGTCGCTTTGCCCTCCGCGAAGCTTGCTTCGCGGGTCCAATATTTAATCTATTAGGGAAATTAATATTTTAGTACCTGATCCATCAGGTGCTGCGATAAAAAACTAGGAAATTACACTGTAGGCCGCCATAGTATGGCGGCTATTAGGCACCCGCATGCTATACGGACCTACAGATATAGCCTTGGGTTGCGGGCGCAGCTCGCGTTGGAACATGAAAAGCCATAAGAATGTCATTCCGAGCGAAGCGAGGAATCTTATATTTGTCATTATCGGTTGAATGCGATATCCCTTCGCCAAGCTGTGGGCAGGATCTTCGCTGCGCTCCGGATGCCGGACATTCTTGCCTGAAAATTACGCCCCGCTTTAGGGGCAATACTTGCATCGAATAGGAAATTTTTAATAGGAGGCAACAATGCGTACGAAAACGATGTTGGCACTGACGATGGCCGTGGTCGCCCTGGTTATGAACGGGCAAGGCGTGTGGGCTGCGATCTATACCGGTGGTCCGGGCGCCAGCTATGCCATGGGCATGATGACGACCAACGTTAACCTTGGCGGTGCGATGGTAACGCTATCTTCGTCCGCGAACCAGTCCTTCTCCAGGGGGTATGCGCCGGTGGCCATCAGCATGATAACGATCACCGACGATCCCGTTACGCCGGGCATTAAGAGTGGAACGCCGGTCGCCGTGTCGATCCCTTCTGACTTCGCCATGACCTGGGATGAGACTGACCTCACGCCGACCTTCGGAGGCACGGCCGCGGGCAAGGTGGGCGCGATCGGCTACACGAATTCGAACCGGTGTCTGAAGATAGCAGTGACTGCGGATTTCAACGCGGGCGACACGCTGACCATCAGCGCATTATCATTCAAGAACTACGTTGGTTTGGGAAACGCCCGTCTGGAACTGGACTTCGACAATGAAGGCCTTGTTGCTGCTCAAGACGACAAGACCATCACGATTTTATTCTATTCGTACGGCGGCCTGGGGGACAGCTACGCATTGGATCAGATGATCACCGACAGGAGGTTGTACCTTCCCGCCGGTACGTTCTTTGGGGTATGGTGATCATTTTGGGCCGGGTTTCCCGCCAGAGCAGGCGGGCGGCCGCCCGCCACTCGATGTATAGGAATTTCGAAATCTTTGTAGGGCCTGTGCTTGCGCATGGCCGTCTGTTGCGGCGCGCCGCAAGCGGCGGCTCTACTATCGGTCCAGTTCCGCCAGGGCGCGGAAATACGCTCCAACCATTTCCTCGTAGCCTCGCGGAATGCCGTCTTCCAGACCCGTCATGATTTCATTCCGCATCCATTCGGGGAGCCGTGTTTGTTCCCGCCGTAAGCCGGTTTCTGTCCGTATTGTTTTTCGGGCATCCTGGAGAGAATCCATGGCGCGGCTGAATGACTGGCGGATGGCTAAGCCGTAGCCCTGCCGGGCGGCGGCCTCGAGATGCTTCATTTCCAGGATGGAGCTTTCCAAGTCTCCGGTGGGCAGATGGTACTGTCGCAGCTTGAGCGCGACCGCTTCGGCTTCCTGGCGGATCGCGGACTGTTGCCCGGCGAGGCGCGCCATTGATTGAAGCAGAGGCGGGGGTGTCGGGCCCCGCAGTCCTTCGCCGGCCGCGCCGCTCAGTTTGCCGCCGCCGGTGGCGCCGCCGGGTTCCTCGCGGGAGGTATCCTTGATGCTTCCCTGTTCAAAGGGGCTGGGCGTCAGGCGGCTGGGAGTATTCCGCCCGCCTTTGCCGGATGCGGTTTCTTCAACCATTTGGCCATGGCTCCGCCCGGTGCGGCCTTCGCCGGAACGGCCTCCGATTTCCTGCTGGTTCGGCAGAAGATTGCCGGTAATGCCCTTGGCGCTCATGCTGGAAATCGGGCCGTCCATGGCGTCCCATCCGGCGACCTTATCTATCGAATCAAGCCACGAGCTGGAGACATCTTCCACGTCCTCCGTCATGGCTTCTTCCTTGTCAATCAAATCGCCCACAATGTCTTCCAGTTCCGACGGCAGTTCCGCCAGGGCAATGTCGGCCTGGGCGAGAGGCTCTTCCATCAGCCATTTCAGCTTGTCGGGTTTGTCCACGATCCAGCGTTCCAGGTTGTGCATCAGTTCTTCGGCATTCTCCAGGCCCGATTGCTCATGGGGTACGGCCAGTTCCACGGCTTTATCGTACAGCGATTGAGAAGCCAGTTTGACCTCTTGGATCACTTCGTTAAGTTCCTTGGCGATGGCGCCGTCGGCAAAATCCTGGAGCGGCAGTTTGCTGAAATCGGTCAGCTTTTCCTCAAAGAACGCCGCCCACTTGGCCTCTTCGCGGGCCAGTTCGCCGAGAATTTTCTGCTCTTCCTCGGTCAGGTCCTTGGGACCCTGATCCGCCAAAGTCCGGCTTTGGTCAATGATCCGTTTCTGATGGCGGGCGAAATCAGCCAGATCGTCCTGGAGTTCCTGTCCGGCGCTTTCCGGCTGAACGGCCGGCGGCTGTTCCTGCGCCAGATCGGCCTTCGACGAGGATGGACCCGGTTTCCGGTCCGCCAGAGTGCCCAGTAAATTAATTAGTTCCCTGAGGATCAGGGCCTGCCGCAGTTCGATGGCGTCAACGGCTGTTGAAAGCGTATCCGGGGACTTATTGGTCAGGGCGGCGATGCCGGTCAAAGCCCAGTTCATTTCATTTCTGACCAGCGGCTCCAGTCGGACGGCGTAGAGGCGTCCTTCTTCTTGTTTTTTAAAGGCTTCGAGCGCGGCGGAACCTTCGCGTCGGGCTTCGTTCTGTCGGTCCGACATGGGTTTCTGGTGGGAGGGGATGGATTGACGACTGATAGCCTCGTCAAGGTGAAGGGAAAGATTTTCAGTGATCCCTTTGGCTTTTTCCTGGGCCGCGATCGTCCGTTTCAAGGCCGCAAAAGCGGTTTCCAGACTGTCTCCCGGGGGGACAGCGAGGTCGGCCAATGTTTTGACGCGCAGAATCAGCGATCTCGATTTGCCGGGTTTGCCGTTGGGAGAAAAGTCGGTGGCGCCGGCCGTCAGGTAATACACGGCGCCGGGAAGGAAGATTGCAGGATCGAGTGCCAGTGTCAGCCGTTCCTTGATTGGGCCGCGTTGGCCGGGTGGGCCGAGGTAGTTCCAGGTCTTCATGACGCGCCCGGATTGTTCCGAATCTTCGGTGGTTGCGGTGATGACCAGATTACTGATGCCGTAATCGTCGGCGGCCCGGATATCGAGGCCCAGGGTCGTTCCCGGAGTGACAAATCGGTTCAGGGTATCGGTCAGGAACTCCACTTCGGGCGCCTTGTCTATAACCAGCGCGATATCACCCCGGGCCAGCGCCACGCTCAGGCTTGTGACCGGATTCAAGGATTCAATCTCGTAGGCGCCGGCGGTCCTGATGGTTGCTGTTGCCGTCAGGCGTCGGTTGATCGGCTGAAAAACAGCGACCGTCCCGCCGCTTTTCCAGGATGCGGATTGCACCGCCGGCGCGATGTCGAGGCGGGTCTGCACTACTGTTCCGGACAGGCAGGTAATGGAGCAGGGCGGGCCCGGCATACTGGTGGTTCCCAGCCCGGTATAGGCGGGGGGCTGGATGATGAATTGGGATTCCCGGATTTTAGGCAGGGGCATGACCGTCACTCGAATATTCCGGGAATAGGTGTCGCCGGCGATGACCCGGAAAGAGAATGCCCGGCGCACATTTGAAAAGGCATAGAAATAGCAGGCTTTGCCGGCCGGCGCTTGGATCATGGGCGCGCGATTGCCGCCGGCTTTCGCGGGGTCCACCGTCCGGGCATTATCCTGCCACACGATTTCCGGCGGCTGAAAATCGTGTCGGCCCGAGATTTCGGCCTGAACCTGGAGATTACCCCCTTCAGTGATTACCATGTCGGATGCCGGTGACAGGCGCAGGATGGTAGCCCCGGCGGGCGGCACATCGCTCAAGGGAATCGCCAGCCGCGTCCAGGCGTTGCTGACATATCGGGGAAACAGGCTGGTGTAAACTATCCAGAGGGTCATCAGCAGCAGGGCGAGGCTTGCCCAGCGTGCCAGGCGCCGGAGTTCCCACCAATCGGACAAGCGTGCGCGGCCGATGGCCGTTTTCGAAACGCCCAGGGTTTGGTCGGCAAACCATTGTTCCCCCGGATTCAGCGCCTGGTGTTCAAATTGCAGGGCATTGATGACCAGGTTTTCCGGAATCGCATAGCGTTTTTCCATCAGGAGCGCCATGCGCTCCGAAGAAAGCGGCCGCAGGATCGGCGCCAGGATTTTTTTCCATAGCGCCAGTCCCGTGGTGAAGAGGCCGGCCAGGACCAGGGGCAGGCGGAGGCCGGCCGGCAGGTGCAGCGCATTATCCAGCAGGCAAAGAGTGAGCCAGATACCCAGGACAAGGGTCAGCCACCAGAACAGGCCGCCGGCGACCGCCGCCATCCAGGTCCGTCGCCGGGCCTGCCTGATCACCGTATCCACCGCTGGGGTGTCTGTATTCATAACATACGTTGGGTTCATCGGTTCACGGTTTCCGCCTAGGCGGATCTACATAGCGTCGTGTCTTTCAAATAGATGGACAAAAGCATGTGTCATCCTGACTGATGTTCCACAGTGAATCGGATATTATCACTTGCGGCAGTGATTCGCCTTTCGACGCGATAATGCCCCGGAAGAAGTCGCCCCTTCCGGCCAGCATCAGCCGCGAATCCGCCGGATCGCATTTCCAGCGCCAGATGCTCAGCCGCCAGGGCTGGGTCCGGTCTCCGCTGAGCGTCGTGGTTCCCTGGCGTGACAGCAGGATCAATGCGTAAATATCCTCGCTGGATGCATCCTCCCTGAAAACGCCCAGCAGAGCCCGTCCGTCAAAAAAATCTTTAGCCTGGGCCAGCGCATTGGTGACTTGAGAGGTCAAGGCTGAGTTGGTTGCTGACGGCCATCCGGCCTGAATGACGGCGCCGGATTTCAAGGCCAGGAATACGCGATTCCCGAGGGTGGGGGGCAACACGTAATCATTTGTCTTCGGGTTTCTTTGGCCTGCCAGCCGCACCAGTGCCGGACGCGTCAAGGCCGCCAGTTCGGCCGGGGAACCCTCGGCGCCGGTCCATGGTATCCTGATGGTCCGGCCGCGCTCCGGCGCTTCCGCAGGAGGGTGCAATACGATGCTGGTCGGATACGCCAGTTCATCCAGGCTTTCGCCCGCCTTGCCCCGTTGTTTGGCGTAGAGAATCACTTTCCGGGTTCGTTCCGGCGATTCCACATACAAAACGGTGGTGAGCAGGTGGCCGCGCAATATTTCCTTTCCGGTCAGGATCGTGGTTTGCAGATGCCGGATCGGGTAAGGATCTCCGGAAAATTCTTTCCGGGTCTGACCGGCTTCCGGAAAACGCCAGGCCCGGACCAGCTCCTCCTTTTCAGGCGTGCTCCGGATTTCACGGATGCGATCCAGGGCCACGGTCCAAATCTGGGTTTTACCGTGCAGGATGAACGCGGTGTTCGGTGTCAAGGAAATGCGGCCTTCCAGTTGCTCGCCATTGGAAAACTGGATCACGCCGGGATAGCCCGGTTCGGTCGCCGGGAGCGGAAGTGGCAGAAGACTGATCCAAAACAAGGCCAGCATAATAATTTTACCACGAAAGATCCAGTGTGGCATAGCTGCAACTAAAACATTGGAGCCGACCATGCTCTGAGTGTGGCAAGGGTGCCCCCTGTGGCGCTTCGAGCGCCACCACCTCGAAATGTTGGAACGGGACGGGGGCGTCCCGCCTCCAGAAAATCTTGTTAAGAAAGCCAGATTATGATGGATAGGAGTACGAAGCGCCTTAACGTTTTGTTGGTCCATTTTACTCCCTTGAAAAAATGGCGGATGTATTGGGTTTTGGAGGGTCACTCTTTGCCATGGCCGTCTTCTCTTTTCGTGACTATTCAGGTCATTCAACTTTGGAGTGCGGTAGCCAGCGCTACCGCTTTTCCCACGCCTGCCGCCAGAGCGGTTTCGCGCAGGCAGGCGAAGCAATGGCCCTGGTCGCCATGTCGAAAGCGTGCAAACTCCGGTGCCGCCAAAGGCTTGCCTGCCTGGCATGGCGGGTAAACTTCGCGGAAATCAAAGCGGGAGCTTGCCTCCCGCACTGCAAAGATCGGTTTTGCCGATATTTCTTAAATCAGATTATTCCGGCGCCTTTGCGTCCATTCTATGACCAATAGCGAAAGAAGCAATAGGATAAACCAGGGACCGGACTGGCACAGGGATGTTTCCGTCACCCGGTTTTTGCGGATCACTTGGGTTTGCAGGTAACGGAGGAGCGACTCGGGCGCATCTTCCCGCGCATAACAGCCGGCTCCTTGCTCGGCCAGGGCCTTGAGAAACGCCTCATTCATTTCCAGTTGCACGCCTTCCTCGTGGAGCGGGGCCACATTCAGTGTCTTTTCGTACGTGTCCAGGAGATGGGTTCCGTCGCTGGCCGTCAGGCGGAACACCGCTTCACCCCGGTGTTTGAACCGCATGCTGACCGAATACGCATCCGGCTGGCCGGGTACGGAGTCCACCATAAGCGGCAGGGTCTCGCCGCCGGTGGCGAGCGTTGCGGAAAGATGCAGTGCGCCGCCGGATTCACGCCCCGTCGCTCGGATGCCGGCCACGGCCTGTTCGCCGGGGTTGTAGGTGTCCCGGTCCCAATGGATTTCCAGGAGCCGGCCTCCCTCCAGTTGGCCGGTAAGATACCGGATCGCTTGTCGCCAGAATATACCCTGCGCTTCTTTCAGGGCCTTCGAGCTGCGCGCCCACTTCCAGAAGGTATTGGAAGCCAGACCGAGGATCTTGCCCTTCCCGAACGCCTGTACTGCGATAACAGGAATCACGCCCTGGCCGTGTTGAGCGTCCAGGAGAACCATCGCGCCCGCCTTGAGCGGGCCGGGTTGATAGACGCTGTCGAGTGAAGGATGCGGTTCTTCTTTCAGGCGCTGATCCAGTCCGGCCATGACGGGATGACTCAATGCCGCCATGGGAATGCTGACCGGAAAAGCGCCGGTCATCACCTCCGGCAGGCTTTGAGCGATCTGCCAGGGAAAGAGCGGCGCCAGCAGGGTGTTGGCGTAAGCCCGGGGGCCAAAAGTGTCGGAGCCGGCCAGGAAAATGACGGCGCCGCCGCCTTCCACGTAGCGTATCAGGGCCTGGATCTGGTTGCTGGTCCAGGCGTCGGCGGGAAATGATCCGAGCATCAGACAGTCGAAACGGTTCAGGATTTTTTCGGAATTAGGAAAGCCGGCCTGAAGGTTATCGTCGGCTGCATTGCGGTCGCCCTGCACGGTAAAATGTTCGCTCAACGTCCGAAATAAAGCAGTGAACGAAATGCCCGGGTCGCGGTCCAGCTCGTTGCGGATCAGCTTGAAGTCGGCGCCGAGTTCCCTGGAAAAATAGAGTACGTGGATCGATTTTTTCCGGACTGCCACCGTGAAGGTCCGGACGTTATTCAGGGCGGACACTTCTCCCTCCACCGGCGCCAGGGCGATCCGGTAGCGCCGCAAACCGCTGGTTGGGTACGCCGTTCGGAAACTGATCCGCGCCCGCTGCCGGCTCAGGTCAACCTGTCGTTCTGCCAGCTTGTTCCAGCGTCCCTCGGATTCGGTTTCCAGGACCGCGCTGATACCGGAAAGCTTTGACGCGAACTGGGGATCTCCGCCCCGGCGCGCCAGCAGGTCCGCGTTAATTTCGAATTCAACATTTTCTTCCGCCGTGGCCGGCGCCTGCACCTCGGCCACGGTCACATCGTTCCAAGTCGCGGGATCGGTTCCCAGGCCGATGATCGAGAGCGGCGCTGGCGGAAGCCGGACATTCAAAGTGGGTGTGTCGCCGCCGTCGGTGAGCAGGATGATTCCCAGGGCCGAGGCAATATCGGTTTGCTCCGAGAGGGCGAGCAGGCAGGCGCCGAGGTCGGTGACGCGTGGCTCGGCGGCGCCGGGTGGGGGGTTCGTCACCGGGAGGGGGTACCTGAGCGACGCATCAAATTCCGCGGTTTCCAGGGTGATACCGCGCGGCAGACTGGTCCGGATGCGATCCAGCAGGTGCCGCGCGCGTGCGAGCCGGGAGTCGCGGCCGTTATCATGGACTTCCATGGAAGAAGACGTATCTACCAGGGCCAGAATCCTGCCGGTGGCGGGTTCGCGCGCTTCGCGGCGCCAGGCGGGGTCGAACAAGGCCAGAACCAGCAATACCGCAATCAGCAGACGTGGGGCCAGCAGTCTCAGGGTCTTGGCGGGCGGCATCTTCAGCATCAATTGCCGGCGCCAGCCGTGGAACGCCCAGGCCAAGGCCAGGAGAATGAGGGCCCCAATCAGCGGATTAAGCTCTGAATGCCATTGAATCATTACAACTTCTTGCTTGCTCCTTTCGGATTGGCCAGCCAGCCTTCTGCTATCCAGGCCGCCAGGGCCAGGAGCAGGAACGGAAGATAAAGATTCAGGCCGCGGCGGGCTATGACGGTGGTGTCAGTCAAAGCGGAGGCTTCGGACAAAGTTTTAACCGTGTAGTTCAGCCCATCCAGGACCGGGATGGTGTCCGACGGAAGAAACTGGAGCCGGCCTTCGCGATCGGAAGACCGGATCGCGAGGGTGATCGTGTTGGTGCCCGCTTGAACGGTATAGACGCCGGAGCGGGCGAATGCCGGAAATTGGTCCGGGGTTCCTTTCCAATCCAGCGGGCTTCCGGCGAGCGACAGCAGATGCAGTCTTTCCCGCCGGGTGGCCGCGGGATTTTCCGACGCAGGGAAGTGAGGGGAGGCCAGGCGCTCGGCGGCCGTGAGCCGGTCGCCGGCCACCAGCGTCGCCGGCGGCGACGGCGTTGCCAGCGCGATGACCTGGGCCAGGGCGACAAAACCGCCCTTGAGCGGCAGGGTGCTCCAGGAGGAATCAAAGGCCAGTCCACAGGCGAACAGGGAGCCGGCGCCACTCTTCCGTTGAACCAGAACCGGCCTGCCGTCGGGGAGGCCCATCAGCGCTTGGCCGTCTTGAGTCAGGCGCAGAGGATGGACCTTGAAGGTCTTGATGTTGCGGAGCGCCGCCAGATCGCCTTTTTCATCCGCGAGATCCCGGAACAACACGGCGCTTTTCTGGAACACCAGAAGCGGAAGACCTTCGGCGAATTCAGCCCGCTGTTCCGGCACGGCGCCCGTCCAGTCCGGGATGGGAGCGGTCGTGAGCGGCTCAACCGGCGAGGGTAAGATCAGCAGGTTGCCACCGCGTTCCACATAGGCCGTCAGTTCCGATGGCCGGCCCCGGTCGGCGCTCCCGGCTTGGGCAAAGGTATTCCAGGTCATGATGAGTAATGCTGGTTTTTGATCCCCCAGGAGGTCCGCCGGGGAAAGAGCATTCGTGAAGACCGGCATCAATCCCGAGAGCCGGCTGGAACTGGCGGGGTTCATCGCGAGCGGAAGCAGGGCAAAGTCTTCCCTGGCTCCGATAAATACCACCCGTTCCAGGTCGGCGCAGGCGTAAGCCGCGGCAGCGCGATTATCAAAAGAAAAACTGTCGCCCTCAATCCAGGCAGTCAGCCAGTGAATGCCCGGGGATGCCGGCGCCATTGAAATCTCGGCGTCTTTTTCGCCGGAAGGCGGAACCGGCACGGATTGAGATGTCTTTTGATTCTGATCATCGAGCGAGTTCAGGCGAATATCGGCGGGAAATGGGGTGGCATTGATCAGCCGCACGTGAACGGAGAATCTCCGGCCGACGACCAGGCGATAAGGGGGCGGGGTGATCCCGGCGATCGATATATTGGCGGAAGTCTCGGGAACAGGAGGAATGCGGTGAATCCAAAGACGGGTTCCCGTTGGTGGCGTGAACGGCGTAGCCGGCAGGATGTTCCATTCGGTATTTTGAAGATCAGACAGGATGTGAAGTTCAAGGCTGGCGGCGGAGGTGGCGTCCAGTAAAGACAGGGCGCGGTGGAGCGCCCCGGCGGCGGAACCGGTTGCCTCGGTTTCCTCGATTTTTGCCAGGGCGGATTTCAAAGCGGTTTTATCGGAAACCAAACCATCCGGCAGAGTCGCCGCCGGATCTTCAACCGTAAGAACGATGCCTGCCAGGTCCCGGCTGTTGAGTCCTGAAAGCAGTGCGGCGGCGGCATCGAGGGTCGCCGCCAGCTTGGGTCGGCCGTCTCGACCCGGGGCGCCCATGGATCCTGAATTGTCCACCACCATGACCAGGGCGACGGTTCCACCCGGGCCGGCGCCGCGCCAGACGGGGTGTGCCAGGGCCAGGAGCAGAAACGCGATCAACAGCATACGCAGGATCAGCACCAGCCATTCCCGGATTTTCCGGCGCGCGCTGAGTTTGGGATCGATCAGGTTAAAAAACATCAGAGATGAAAACAGGACTTGCCGTTTTTTCAGCTTCAGGAAGAGGTGGAAAAGGAGAGGCAGACCGGCGAGGGGCAGCAGCCACAGGAACAGCGGATTGGATATGATCAGGCCGGTCATCGGACGGCGATCCTCATGAAAAGGAGTTCATCCATGGGTTGGCTGGTATTGATGAGATGGTAATCGGCCCGGCAATTCTGGCATCCCCGCCGCAAGGTATCCAGGTGGCGATCCATGGCCTGCCGGTACGAGGTCCGGATGTCATCGGTATCCACGACCAGCTTGTGACCGGTCTCCAGTTCCCGGAGTTCGGTCAGACCGCTCAGCGGGAAATGGAGTTCGGCGGCGTCCAACACATGCAGGATCATGAGATCATGACCGTTGTGATGGAGGTGGCGAATGCCGCGCAGGATCTCGGCGGGATTCTGGAGGAGATCGGAAATCAGGATGATCAGGCTCCGCGCTTTGATCCGCTCCGCCGTCTGATGCAGGGCATGTTCGATGTCGCCGGCGCCGACGGACGTAATAGTTTCCAGGCCCAACAGCATGGGGCGCAGGCCTTCCAGCGTGCTGGTAGGCGCATACGTGGTCTTCAGTTCCCGGTCAAAAAAGATCATTCCCGCGGAATCTCCCTGGTTGACCAGGATATACATCAGGCCGGCTGCCAGGAACGAGGCATATTCGATCTTAGACATCCGGCCGGAACCTTGGAATCGGAGACTCTCCGAAATGTCCAGGCAAAGGTAAGCCCGGAGGTTGGTTTCCTCCCGGAACCGGCGGATCATGACCCGGTCACTGCGTGCGTAGACAGCCCAGTCAATCAGATTTGGCGGATCACCCGGCGAGTATTCACGATAGTCGGAAAATTCGACGGAAGCGCCAGTATGGGGCGAAGGATGGACTCCCTGGAGGTTGCCCTCCACGGGGCGCCGCACAGACAAACTCAAGCCGCGCAGGCGTTCCGCGAGATGGGAGGAAAGATATTTATAGGCCGATGCGTTGTTCATGAATCGTACTGCGGTTCCGGTACTGCTTCGAGAACCTGGCGCACGATCTCGTCGGTGGTGACGCCTTCACTGGAGGCTGTGAAGTTGGTGAACAGACGGTGGCGGAGAACGGGCAAGGTGTATTCCCGGATGTCGGCGCAGGACACGTTGGCTCGACCGCTCAGCAGCACATGGGCCTTGGCGGCCAGCAGGAGGCATTGGCCGGCGCGGGTGCCGGCGCCCCAACGGACCCAGCGGGTGATGAAATCCGGCGCTTCCGGCGATCCCGGCCGGGTGGCACGGATCAGGCTGGCCGCGTATTGCGCCACGTGCGGGCTGACCGGCATCTGGCGAACAAGGTGCTGGAACTCCAGGATCGCCTCGGCGTGGAGAATCCGGCTGACTTCCAGGACGCGGTCCCGCGTCGTTTCCGTGATGATGGTCTGTTCGTCCGCAGCGCCGGGATAATTGATGTGAATGCAGAGCATGAACCGGTCCAGCTGCGCCTCGGGGAGGGGATACGTGCCTTCCTGCTCGATCGGATTTTGCGTTGCCAAAACCATGAAGGGTTGGGGCAGGTCATACGTTGTCCGCGATGTCGTGACCCGGTATTCCTGCATGGCTTCCAGGAGGGCCGCCTGGGTCTTGGGAGGTGTCCGGTTAATTTCGTCCGCGAGCAGGAGATGGGTGAACAGGGGACCCTTATGGAAACGGAAATGGCGGGTTCCCGTGGCCGCGTCTTCTTCCAGGATATTGGTCCCGGTAATGTCGGCGGGCATGAGGTCCGGCGTGAATTGAATACGCTGGGTGTCAAGATCCAAGGTTCCGGCCAGGGCGCGCACCATGAGGGTCTTGGCCAGGCCCGGGACCCCGATGATCAGGCAGTGACCCCGCGCGAACAGCGTGACCAGCATCTGGGTCAGGACCTGTTGCTGTCCGAAAATGATCGCGCCGATTTCCTTAAGGATGGCGTCGCGGGCCTGGCTCAACCGGCCGGCCGCCGCGGCCGGATCTTTAATCGGCTTGTCGGCCAGTGGATGCGTTTCGATGACGGTCTTGTCGCTCATATCAGTGGGTCATGGCGTACATGGCGATATTGATGCCCAGTCGCATGGCGGATTCCGGTTCCAGTCCGCGGATGATAGGATGCTCGCATCCCTGCCAGCCCGCTTCCATGTCATAGGGGCTATAAATCACCCGCAGATCGCCGTTGAGCGTGATGCCTTCCAGAACCGGATCCATGCCGCCGCCCGCCTTGTGCGTGTAGCGGATCTGGCTGACGGTAAAAACGCTGCGGAATAACGGATGACTAAGGGGAAGCGGTTCCAGGCTGTTTTCCGGCAGGATTTGCTTCAGTTCCCGGCGCACGGCGCGGTCGAATCCCTTCAAGCCCAGGCCATTGTTGATGAAGAGCGTGCCGGCGCCGTTCAGAAACGAACGGAGGGCGGCCGCCGCGGAAGGATCCAGATGAAAATCGTCCAGTCCGGAAAGATACAGGAAGGTGTAGGAGGAAAGATCGTCTTTGCCCGGCAGGACCGGTACTCGCTTCAAGCTGACCCGGAGGGAGGTGTTGTGCTGGAGTCTCTGCAGGAGGGCGGCGGGGCCGCCCGGGTGAACGTTCCAAGCGCCGTCATGCTTAATCTGGGCGAAGACGAATTCGTCCGTTGGATCACCCTCATCCAGGGAGCCGAATAATTCCGGCTTGCTTTCCTCGCGGCCGACCCCGGCGTAGCCGATGGCATAGGCGGCCAGGTTCAACCCGAGCCGGTTGGCGGAATCTACGTCGTAATAGACCGCCTGCTTGATGAAAGGGACTTCATGATCGTCCCACCCGCAACCCAGTCCGCAGGGGGACACCAGGGCGGCGATCCGGCATCCCACGTATAGTCCCTCCATGAAAGGAACATCCTGGGACAGTACCTGATTCAAGGGGGATCCGTCGGTTGGCGCATGATTCGGGATTGTGACTTTGGTCACGTCGTAGAGCATGTGATAAAAGGGATGATCGAGGGGAATCGTGCGCAGGGCATAGTCGGGGAAGGCGCGGGCCAGCATCTGTTTCACCGAATTATAAAAATAAGGGGAACCGGCCACGGAGTCGAAGACGATCATGCCGCCGCTGAGCACATAGGACCTCAGCATATCGGCTTGCCGGGGACTGAGTTTCAGGGTGCGCGTGCCGCTGAAAAACAGAACGGGAGTTTTCGCCGGATCGCCGTGGAAGCCTGCCAGGTCAATGGGTTCGCTTCCGTATGCCAGCCCGGCATTGCGGTTGGCCTTTTGCAGGAGTTGCTGGAGGTCCGCCGGACACAGGTTCCAGTCGGAAATGGAGCAGGCGCCTCCGCCGGGATACGTGAAGGACGCTGTTTCGCCCCACATGATTTTACCGAAGAGCGTTGCCGGCGATGGCTGGCGCTTGCGTTCCGTTCGACGCAACGGCGTTGCCGGCAGGGGAAGCGGCGGGACGCCTTCGCCGGATGAGATGCGGCGGGGAGCGGCCCTGGGCGGAAGTCCCAGCGGGACAAACCATTCGTTCTCATCCGCAGTAATGGATGATCCGATGGCGAGGATCAGCAGGAGGGGCACAGTCCTGATTCCCATGGTAATGCCTCCGGGGTAACTGCTCGTCAAAACACAAATCCTTTATTGGATATGATAGTCTTTGGGCGGCCCGAGTCAAGTACGGATGTAGTGCGTGATGTAGTGCGTTTAATAATTCCAACGCGGGCTGTGCCCGCCACGTCGGCTCCGATCAGGATCGGGCGCCAAATGGCGAAAATTCCATCTGTAGGGGCTCAGCTTGCTGAGCCCGCGAGTCGAGCAAGCTCAACCCCTATATATAGGAGAACAACGTGTTACGACGAAACGACGCAAGGCAAAATTGCTGTATCGCATCCGTGAAGCATGGGGTAGCGAGGTTTATTTGCGGATCCGGTCGCGCGCCCGGGCCGCGGCTTCGCTGTAAGGATAATCCGAAAGGAGCCGGGCATAGACTTCCCCGGCGAGGGAGGTATTGCCCAGGGCCTGGTGAATTTCAATGAGCTTGAATAAGACTTCCGCCCGATCCTTGTCGTGCAGGGAGGGGGCGTTCAGCAGTAGGAGGCAACGGCCAAGGGCGAATGGATATTCCCTCCGGGCCTGATGAATGGCGATCATTGTCAAGGACGTTTCCGCCGACATCCGTTCGGCCGGATTTTCCCATTCGATGGTCTCCACCAGTTCCGCGGCATCAGCGATGTCGTTACGATCCAGGAACTGGCGGGCGCTTTCGAGGCCGGCTCGCCGCCTCAGCGTCTGCAAAGGTTTTTCGGCGAAATTGCCAAGAGCGGCGTAGAGTAAAACGGCTTTATCCGCTTGGCCCTGGAGCAACGCGGTGTCGGCTTCCAGGATTTTTTTCAATCGTTGGTCGTCGGGAGTGAGTACGCGCGAGTCCATCTCTCCCAGCAGACTAACGGCCTGGTCCGGATTGCGTCCCATGTGGATCCAGAGCTCAGCGAGGCGGAGTTTTGTTTTATCCTGAAAAGCGGTTACGGGCGGCTGAAAAGCGAGCATGGCTTGAAACAGGGCTTCTGCCCGGCTGTAATCCCGGACGTCGGGATGCTGATAATGAAGTCCCAGGTTGAATAGCACATCGACGTGTTCCGGTATCCATTCCTTCCGGCGCTCCAGGCAGGCCGCTCCCAGTGCCGTGGCCCAGGGACGATCCTCGATGGCCAGCGCAAACCGGACCAGATAAAACAAATCGTTCATGGGCATGGTGTTCAGATCACGCGCGGTCAGTTCCGCTTTGTGCGTTTTGAGCAGGTGAGGAGGACGCTCGTCCTGTTGAGTCCATTGGGGATGGACGGCCACACCTTGCCGGCTTCTCATGGGCGCGCTGTTGTCCGGACTGCTTCCCTCGGTCTTTTCTTTTACTTCCAGTGTTACGTCGCGGATGCCCGGCCGGGGAAAGAGATGCTCGACCGTTCGACCGGTCGCTGTAGTGCCGTCATCGAAAATCCAGTGAAATGCCGCAGGAGTAGCGGCTGGCAAGGCCGTGAATCGCATGTTCACCAGGGCCAGATCGTTGACCATCGTATGCGAGACTGGCTCCCACTCGAAGTAAACGACGGGTGCTTTGGAAGGCGCCGACTCGGCCGCGGTCACATGAAACTGTGCCAGGGGCGTGAAACTCTCCGGTGGAATCACAGAAAAACGGTCGGCGCCCGGCGGCTTCCAGGCGGCAAGCGCCACCGCGTGTTCGGGGCCATGAACGTGATAGTAGTGAATCGCATGCCGGCCGGGTTCCAGATGGATTGTCCCCTGGTGTTCACCTTGCCGGCCGGGTTCAGCATCGTGTTTGCCCGGCCACTGGGTGACGGGTGTTCCGTCCACCAGAAGGAACGAGGCGTCCGTGGACACCGTGGCGAACTGGTACGCGCCGCCTTGGGCCAGGATCAGGATGCCTTGAAAAAAAGCGATAAAATTTCTGGAGGGACCATGGGGATGGATGCCGAGATTGATGTCCGGGACAAGGCTCCGGCCCAGCACGGGATATGAATCATCCCAGAGCTGCCTGACCTGGCTCCAGGAATCCATTGGTCCTTTGGTCCGCTGTCTGGTTTCCAGGATCACACCGGCTCCGGGTTGCCAAGAGGACTCCGTGGATGTCGCTGCATCATGCAGATACGTGGCGCTTTCAGCGCCATAGATCCAGTAGTTGGATGTGCCGCTTGATGTGTCAAAGAGGAAGCCGGCCGGCTCGCCGTCGGTCTTCCACAGGTTGGACGAGGCGACGAAGACGCCGTTTTCGGACACAACGGTGACGGCCGGGTTGGATCCTGCTGAACCCGCCGGCCATACCTGGACATAGCCGGTATCCGCCGGCCAGGGGCTGTTCGTGGCTAATACCACGCGAACCCGGCAGGAGGCTGAGGGATCATGCCAGGGCGAAGCCTCGACCCATGCAATTGATGAAGACACCCAGAAAACAAGAAAAGCGGCGGTAGATTTCATAAACATCAACAGACGGCATCATAAAAATTTCAATAGGGGAATTATCACTCTTTCGCATGGCGATAATCAAGGCTTGAATGCCTTGGATATTATGCTATAGATGTTCAAGAAATATTTTAAGGTTCCTATAAATAATTAGTTGGACTGGTTTCGTAGGGCCTGCGCTTGCGCATGGCCGTCTGTTGCGGCGCGCCGCAAGCGGAGGCTTTACGCCTCCGAAGATCGCAGGGGTAAACCCTGAGCTACCTTGGGTTGCCACGTCGCCAAGCAAGTGGCCACTTATCCCGCCTCATCGGCGGGATGACGTGGCAGGCATTAGCGCGCCTTAATTATGAAAAAATCGTCTCCAGTATTCTGGCCGGTCATGCTGGGTCTTGGAATCACTCTGTGGCCCATCCTGCTGCGGGCGGAGTCAACGGTTCGATTAAAAGTAGGCATGGTCTCTGATACGGCGCGTTTTGATGATGCCGGATTTAACCAGTCCTGTAGCAATGGGCTGATGCGGGCCATCCGTGAACTTAAGGTGGAAGGCTGTTTTCGGGAATCCCGAAGTCGCGGAGATTATTGGACCAACCTGACTGAACTGGCGAATTCGGGCTGTGGCTTGATTATCGGCATTGGCGCGTTGATGCATTCAGATATGGCTGTGGTGGCGAACGCCAATCCGCAAGTCAAATTTGCCGTGATCGACAGCGCCTTCTATCCGCCCTTGCCCAATGTGCAGAGCATTACCTTTAATGTGGATGAGGTGGCATTTCTCGTCGGATTTCTGGCGGCGGCCTGGGCTGATTTTAAGGATCCGAAAGATGCGGTAGCCGGTTACGTTGGCGGCGTGAAAATTGAATCGGTGGAGCAGTTCGTTGTTCCGTACCAGGCCGGTGCGGCTTTCTTTAACCGGAAATACGGCAAAAATGTCCGGGTAAAGGGATACTATGCCGGCACGTTTGAGGATCGTCAAAAAGGTAAAACCATGGGCGAAGCCCTGTTGGGCGCCGGGGTTGATGTGATTTTTGGAGTGGGGGGGCAGACGGGGGCCGGTGCGTTGGCGGCGGCCAAAGAAAAGGGCAAGTGGGGCATCGGGGTGGATGTGGATCAGTATATCACGCTTCCCGACGTCAAGGATTGCCTGCTGACCTCCTGTCTGAAACGGATGGATAATGCTGTTTTTGCCCTTATTACGAATGTGTTGGGCGGACAGTTTCAGGGTGGCGGAAATATGGTCGGCACGCTGGCCAATGGCGAGGTGGGTTTGGCGCCGTATCACGATTTTACCAATCAAATTCCCGCTAACATCAAGAAGGACCTTGCCGATCTTCAACAGGCGATCAAAGGCAATAAGATCGCCACCGGCTGGCCGCCCAGTTATATCATCCCCTGGTGAATTGACCGGAATTTTCTAAAAGGTGGGGCGAGGCATCCCTGCCGAGCCGTCCGAAGGGGAATCGGCTCACCCGGCCGTCGTCGCACCGAAGGGGTGCTATGCCGCGAAGGCGGAATGGTTCCCTCCAAAGGCGGGCAGGCTGCCCTACCTTTCGGATTAAAGTCCGCAGAATGCGGTTTTACGCGCTCTGCGGTAAGAGCATGGATAGGAATTTCGAAGTCTTTGTAGGGCCGCCGCTTGCGGCGTGCCGTCTTTTTCCGGATCAGAGCGGACTACATCAACGTCAGAAGCCGTAAAAAGTTGCCCCGCTATGGGGTCTATAATTTCAGGTTTTCGGATCCCGGCGGAAAATGATTTGGCGCTTTTTCACCGCCTCGCCCTCCATGGAATATGCCAAATAATTTCCCGGCAGCGGGAATCCGGAGTGTTCTTGTCTGAGAACATTTGTTATCAGCGCGTGAAATATTTGAAACATTTATGATCGGAAGATTGTAGATAATATAAAGATTTGTCAAAGAGCGCCATTCGTGAAATGCTGATTATGAGTGAGTTGGGTAAAGAGAAAAAAAGAGATGAATCAATGATCAAAATCGAGCGATGCTGGGGATTAATGAGCGTAGTGGCGATAGGTTTGATGGCTTCGGAAACCATCCTGTCGGCTCAAGCGACCAATGCCATAACGTGCCGGTTGGAAAAAATAGATCCGGCCGGTCTGGAGCCATCCTTGCCGGTGGCGGCTATCCCCCGCATGACCCAGGCGCCAACCATCGATGGCGCCTGGGGTTCCAATGAATGGGATGGGACTTACCAAAGCGGCGGTTTCCTGATTCCGGCGACAACCAATCCGGCCCAACCGTCAACCACTTTCCGGATGGGATTGGATGACCATAACCTGTATCTGGCGTTTCGCTGTGGTTTGTCGTCCAACGCTGAACCGCAGGCGGTGACGACCCAGCATGATGGGTCGGTCACTAAGGATGATAGTATCGAATT
Source organism: Verrucomicrobiota bacterium (assembly GCA_018898455.1). Lineage (GTDB taxonomy): Bacteria > Verrucomicrobiota > Kiritimatiellia > JAAZAB01 > JAAZAB01 > JAHIJO01. The sequence goes on from JAHIJO010000089.1 coordinate 35,774, forward strand.
GTTTGTCTGGCCGGATGGGGCCAAGCCGGTTTACTGCCATTTCATGGTTAACGCCGTCGGTGTGCGCTTTGACCAGCATTGCGCGTTCAATCCATCCGCTGTCAACGTCGATGGTTCAGTGGAACGGGACAGTAAGTGGAATCCGGACTGGGAAGCTAAAACCGGACGCGAGCCGGGGGCTTGGATATTGGAAATCGCGATTCCCTGGTCCACCTTGGAGCTGGAACCCAAAGCCTTGAAGGGGATCCGTATCAACTCCTGCCGGAACGCGCTGCCCGGACCCGATCGCTATTCCACGTGGTCCTATCTGCCGGTGGTGCGATTCCATAAACCGGATTATTTTGGCATCGGACTCTGTGCATTTGATCCGGCGTCTAAGCCGCAGACGGATATCGGCAGTCTGGGATTGGGTGCCTGCGGCGTCTTGCGCACCAAGCGCCTGAGCCCGATGTTCCCCGCATCGGACATCCTCGCCGTGCGCTATGACTTGCCTCGGCATCCATTGTTTGCCGAACAAAAAATCAAGCTGGCGGCGGAATTCTCATCCCTGGACGCGGACGGGCAGCCGGTGAATCCGATGTCGCTCGGCCAATTTGACGTAGGCCCGGTGTTGCCGCTGCAATTCGTGGCCCAGGGATTACAGCGGACCAATGGTGTGCTGAAGTTGAGCTTTCAGTATGGAGTCACACAGGACTGTTCCTTCATCGTCCTCAATCAGGCTATGCAGGATGTTTTCATGCGTCTGCAAAAGGGATTTCAACCGGATCTGGTTCAAAAGGAACCCTTCAAGGCCGCGGGATATCTTGGGGTGGCAGCGGCTCTGGAAAAGGTCAAGCGTCAAATGGCAATTTCCACGCTCTTGGATCCTGTGATTTCCGGCTTGCACGAGGTCTGGGCGCGGCTGGATGTCCTTGAGAAAAGAGCCGGCAAGTTCAGCCGGCGCGGACTGCTGGATCTGTTGACCCTGGCTCAAATTCCGGAATCTGAAGTGATTGTTGAATACCCGATCGAGAGAACAAATAGTGCCAGCGTATTTTTTAATTGGGGGGCTATTCCTCTTGCGTTGGTCTATGTTCTGGACTGCGGCAGTCCCGAAATAGCGCTCGATGCCCTGAACCAGGATATGTTATGGGGTCTTGTTCCTTTGGATACCGAACAGATTACGATGGAGGGGTGCCCGGCTCGTTTGCGAACCAAATCCTTTGAGTCCGAATCGTTGACCCTGTCGCAGTTTAACCCGACCAACCAGGTGTTGCTGATCGATGCCAAGGGTAAATATGGTTTTGCGTTTTCCACGCAATATGTGGCGGTCGCAAAAGTGGATGCGCTGGTGCTGTTGCCGGAGTGTCCCGCGAATGTTAGTAGTCAGGTCACCGCCTGGGCTAAAGAAAAAAATATCCCCATAGCCGGGTTGTTGGATGAGGTTCTGGCAAATACAAATGTGATGCTCGCCGGAAATGCGGTCGCCATGACAAATCAATTGGCTGCCTACCGATTCATGTCGATGACGCCGACTGAAGGCAATATCGGACTGAGTGTGGCGGCGGGCCGGCGGCTCATCACGGTTTGGAATTCGCCGTGTCGTTCCGTCGCGGAAAAGGCGGTGCGTCTGGTGCTGAGGGGCAAGCCGGTCACCGTGGCTGACGTGGATGCCCTACGGAGCGACCTCGTGACCCAACTGGCCCCGAAATCGGCGTCGGCGGCAAAGCAAGAGGGGCTGAAACTTTATTGCGGCGATCTGCACATGCATACTTTCTTCTCGGATGGAAAACCCTCACCGGTGGGACTGGCTCTGGAGGCGCTTTATTGTCACATGGATTTTGCCGCCATTACGGATCACAATAAACTAGTTGGCGCCCAATTGGCTCAACGCTTGTTCGCCAAGCGCGGATTCGCGTATTCCCTTATCGTGGGGCAGGAAATATCCACAAGCTGGGCCCACTTGAACGCCTATCCCCTGCAGGAAATTATCGACGCAAAACTGTCGCCGGCTGAAACCGTTGCGGCCGTGCATCGGCAGAATGCCGTGATCCAGTGGAATCACCCCGGATACACGACATCGGAATTTGAAACCACTCATCTCAAAACCGGCTTGATCGGCACCGGTTGTGATGCCTGGGAGCATTATTCGCCGCAGTATGAGACATGGCGCAAGTCTGGTCATCTGCCGGTTCTTATCGGCAGTTCGGATACGCATGACGGCGCATTCTGGGCGGAGCGTACTATCGTTTGGGCGCCATCGCCGCAGGGGCCGGATGTGGCGGAAGCCATTCTGAAAGGGCGGACCGTTATGGTCAGTCAGGATGGCACTAACTTTTTTTACGGTTCCGATCCATGGGTGGCCTGCGCTTGGGCGGCGTTAGCCGACGGACAACAACTGAAAGCCGCCAAGGCCGAGCAGTTAAAAGCCGCGCTCGCGTCGGGGGATTTGGTCGGATTGCTGCAAGATAGTCCGAGCGCCCCGGCACCGTAGCGGGTTGGCGGGGGGGACAAGGACGCTTCGACGGAGCGAGGGCGGCTACGAGATGAGCGCTCTCCAGAATCCTGCAGGATAAAAATTGCACGCTCCGGTGCAATTTTCACGTATAAAAGAACTGGGCGGTTGCTGTGCCGGACTGATGGGGGACCAGGCGTACCCAGTGGGCGCTTAATCCGGTTGGAAAGACATGGCAGGCATACCCGTCCCGGGTCTCGATATCCGCATAGCGGTGCCAGTGTCCGATTCCCTGGATATCGAGTTCGATGGTAAATCGGCCGGGCGCCGAACTCGCATGACTGATATGGACGCATTTATGCTCAAATCCGGCCATGAGGAAAGGCTCTGATGGTTGCTTGGCCTCGACCGCTGTATCCCACCATGGTCCGCCAATGCCGGCGGGCTTACCGCCGAAATGCCACAAGTCGTCGGTCTTACCAAACCAGAGATTGGCTTGAGGTTGGCCGACAAAGGGATTGGAGTCATTGATCGGTGTGGTTTGGTCGCCGGCCATGACCAATAGTCCGTTCCATGAGCAATAATCGCCGATGATACGCAAATGACGGCAGATGGGTACAATACCCCGGATGGCATTGCCGTAACTCATCGCCGGCATTTCATAGAACAGTCCGCTGGCATCCATCAGCCAGCGCTCGGATTCCACCTCGCGGATGCGCGGCCATTCCGTTGTCCAGGCATGGTCCTGGGTGTGAGTCCCTTTCGGCAGGCAATACACCTTCCAGCCGGTCTCCGGAAGATAGACATGCAGAAGCGCCGATGCCCGATTCTGTCCGACCGCATAAATGGCGCGCCCCAACGTGCTGCTGTATCGGCCGGTCACGGTATTGAACTGGGTGCGTGCCAGTATCTTCCAGGCCTTGCCGTCCCATTCCGCCAGACGTCCGGCGCTTTCGCCGCGATCAAAATCTTTCGGATAGTAAGTATTATTGGCCACCACCACCCGGCCATGGTCGGTATAGGCATCTTTGAAATGAGGCTCGGCCGGCACGTCCAATTCCTTGTTCAAATCGAACAGGAATGTGGCTTTAAGCGTGTGGACATCGGCTTCGTAGAACTCGCCTTCCATCCCCAGGAAATACACCTTATGGGCGGGGTCCGTCAGGTGCCGGGCCGTCGCGGTCAGGCGCACGTCCACCAAGTCCTCGAACGTTCGCACATTCCCTTCCGTGTCAATCGCGTGTGGGCCGATGATGAGCTGGTTCGATTCCTTGTGGATGATGCGATTGGCGTAGGTTCCAACCCGGCTCTCCGGATGCCGGGTCATGTTGAGCTGATCATCAATAACGAACAAACCGGTTCCATCGCCACTGCCCTTCTTACTGGCCACATAGGTGATGAACCAAAGCTTGTCCGCCCAGGGCATCAGAGCGCCGATTCCTGTTTCCGTGCGTTGGGGAGCATGCTTCGCTTTGACTGCCAGATGCGGGAATGTCCCGCCGATGTTGATGCGTTCCCTTTTCTTGTTCATGCAACCTCCTTCTATTTATTCATGACCTCTTCGATCGCGGCTTTGGTTTGTGATAAAATAGCCACCTTCTGCGCCACCTTGGAGGATCGAATCCGCCCCGATAACGCCAGGGCGGCATAAGGGGGGGTGCCCAGTGCCAGGGCAAGACTGCGGCTGTTCCCTGCCATAAATTCACCATAGCCGGTCTTCCGAGCCCTGCGGATATTTATCATGAGCTTCCGATAGGAAGAATTATTCGCGGAGCGGTGGCGGCGCAAGATCGAGGCCAACGCTTCATCTGAATTTTGCGCAAGCAGTATGATCCCCATGCCGGAACGCTCGGCGGGGCAGACCGCCACGCGTCCGAGTCCCGCATAGGTGGGTAGCCCCGGGCTCCAGTGATACAGATACGATATTTGATCCTCCCACAGGACCCCCAGCGCCACGATGTGGCCCTGGGACGAGAGCTTTTCAAGATGGGGCAGCGCGCGTTGAATCAATCCGGAGCCAAACAGGCTTTGGGCTGCCAGCACATGCATGGCGGGCCCGGCCGCATATTTCCGGGATTGCGTTCGGTAGGCCAGTCCCAGGTGGGCGAGGGTTTTCACCAGCCGGTTGGTCCGGGTGATTTCCAGCCCAAGCTCCCTGGCCAGCAGGGTCACGGCCAGCGGTTCTTGAGTTATCGCCAGCCGCTGGAGCAAGCGGACCCCGTCGATCAGGCTTTGATTCGGCTGAGCCGGCAAACTATTCATATTGCTAAAATAGCAATATTGAGCCTGATGTCAATATGTATTTTGGATAAATTTCATGGGGGGGTGATTCAATGGCAAGGAAGGGCCTGCCCACCGACTGGCCGGCCAAGCCAAGGATATTGACGTTATCCAGCAGGCACTCTGGGGCAATAAGATCGCCACCGGCCGGTCCCCGGGTTACGTCAGCCGATGGTAGTTACGCGGTTGATGGCAGTTTGAAGGTCGTCAAGGGTCATCGGCTTGCTCAGTAGAAAATCAACGCCGGCCGGTTTCTCGCCGCGTTCCGTCATTACATCGCCAAACCCCGTAAGCATAATGATCGGTGTGCGCGGTCGAATCTGTTTGATCATGGCCGCCACTTCGATGCCGCTCATCATCGGCATGGCCAGGTCAACAATTACCAGGTTGAATGATTCGGAGCGGAACAGTTCAATGGCGGCGGGACCATCGGCCGCGATTTTGACGTCATACCCCTTGGCCGTTAATGCCCGCATGAGCAATTTGCGGATCCAGTCCTCATCGTCTATGGCGAGGATGCGAAGCTTGGGATCCTGGGGGGGTGGGGGAGGCACCGGGGTTGCAACCTGGGTGCAGGGCATTGTCGGCAGTCGGAAGATGACGGTTGTGCCTTTGCCGGGCAGGCTTTCAATGATCAGGGTCCCTTGACAGCGGGCGATGGATCCTTGAGTAATCGTCAAGCCCAGGCCGGAATGCCCCCGCCCTTTGGTTGAGAAAAAAGGTTCCAGGCATCGCCGGCGTATTTCAGGATCCATGCCTGGTCCCGTATCCCGAACTTCAATCACGGTAGTGTTCGTTTCCATGCGAGTAATCATGGTTAGCGTGCCGGTTCCTTCGATCGCCTCAACGGCGTTGGTGATGATATGGGTCAGGGCCTCGTTCAAGTCCGACTCAATGGAGTTGAACGCCGATATTTCTCCCAATTCGGTTTTGGTAATAATCCTGTGGCCTTCCTCTTTGCAGGAGGATAAAACCCGGGCCAATATACTTTTCAGCAAGGCATTGAGTTTGATCGGGGTGGCGTTATCCCTTTGGGTCGGATAGAAATATTCGGACAAATGCCTGGCCACGGATATGGCCTTGGTGGCCGCACTGTGAATAGTTTGAATATTTTCCTTGACATTCTGGGGATTCTGCATTTCTTTGGGATAGCGCAGCATCAGTTCGCTGAATCCCAAAATGGGCATCATGGCGTCATAAATGTCATGCAAAATGCCATCCGCGATCTGTTTCAACACCTTGAGGCGTTCCTGCTGGATGACTTCCTCTTGAGCCCGTTTCAACCGGATCAGCGCGTCGGACAATTGGATGTTGCTCTGGTACAGCGATTCGGCCACTTTTGCGCGCGCCGCCATTTCGTCATGGATGATATCCTGATCTTTTTTTAGCTCGCGGGACATGGTGTTAAACGCCGCGGCCAGTTCGCCCAATTCATCCTGATCATCCAACTGGACTTTGTGCCCCAGATTTCCTTGCGCAATCTGGTGTGTTCCGGCACGAAGGATGGCCAGCCCGCCATCAATCCGACGGCTCACCAGGATGGCAATTGCCGCCAGTAGAATGGCCAGGATAGAACTGGTGCCGATGATCAGTAAAAAAGAGGCCGATTGAATGGCGGTGGTTTGATTGTGGCCATTGGTGGCCAGCATCAGGGCTTCTTCGACCATGGATTGGGAATATCCCTCAAGCCGATTGAGAAGGTCCCGCGCGATATCCGAAGACGGTGCTTCCCCCTTGACGATACGCGCGGAAAGCTCTGAAAAAGCAGAATTGGCATTATTCAATGAATCACGAACGCCCTCGAAAATACGCTGATCACGGGGGCTGGCGATGGTTTCCCGCTCCATCGTTTCCGCGAGACGGGCATGGATGGTTTGCCATCGTTGCTGAGCAGTGGGCGAGGGGGTTATGAGGTAGGCATGGGTGATCCTGTCCAGCAGGAATGCATCTCGCGTAATGCAATTGGCTGCCCGCAGTCGAAGCACGATGCTACGTACGCTGACAGTCATCCAGGCCAGAATCATACTGGTGACCAAGGCGAGCACGATGGGTAATATTGCAATGATTTGCATGCGTCGTTTAACCTTCATGGTTGTACCTCCATTTGCATCAATAATATTCTACAGTTATATTCCAGCCTTGTCAGATAGCCTTGGCCAGTCCCGTTGCCGGGTTGCTCATTCAATGGTGTATAAATATCCCGAGTGATCTTCCAGTATTTGAAATTTACCTGAATGCAGGTTGCCATCGTCAATATTATCATCAATCTTTTTCATCCGTTGTTCAGATACAGTCGGCTTGTAAATGCGGATGCCTCGACCCAATCCTGGCGCATTGGTTATCCAGTCCCATTGGCCACCCAAAGGGGTATTGTTTGTCCAAGCGACCTTGATCAGCAGGTCTTCCATGCCCGAGGGAACAACGCCCGGGGTGGTCATCAGCGGAAATGAGCCGTTTAGAATCGGATACTGTTCAAAGATTGTGGCGGCTCTGTATAAGGCAGTGGTAAACTTGCTGTTACCTATGGTCTGGCGTGCTTTTTGGAAAGAGACAACGGCAATCAGCAACACTATGATGACCAGCATAACCATCATTATTTCACCGAGGGGCAGGCCGTTGGAATTTGACGGCTGATGCCTTGCATGGCCTGTTGGAATCAGGGTCATCTATGTCCGAATTTCGTCAATTTAAAGTTGTCTTAGTGCCCTTTATGACTATGGTGCAGTTGGCGCCCGCCAATCCAACATATCGTTGATTATCATAAAGCGTTGAACTGAAAAATCAAGAAAAATCTTCCAATTACCATGCCATACCATATCTTACCACTCGAGTGCGGGAAATAGTCACGAATAGGTGATAAAGCCATGCCGCAATATCTTGTTACTTCCATCCTGTTTGACGGTTCATTGGCGCTGGAATGGGAGGCAAGCGTCCTGGCGGAAAGTCATGACCGTCAGCGATTGGAAAAGCTGTTGCTGGATGTTTCTAAAACCGGTCGCGCTGGCGAGGCCGGCAAATGGCTCCTGGCGCTCGGTTTGTCCGATGGCAGTATCCAGCTTTCCCCTTCTCTGGAGTTCTGGCGCGACTTTTCGGCCGGTTGGCTGCATCAAGCGCGTACAACAACCAATGTCGAGGAAATGCGCGAGGCGCTGAATATTGAGCTGAACGACGTCGACGCGGTTGCTTGCCAGCAACGCATGCCTTCCATGGTCGGAATTGACTATGCCGGAAGCGCCTTTCTCCATACCGTCTGGCAGTCAATCCAGGATGTGTTTTCCAAGGATATTCGCGACTTCAAAGGTTCGGTCGAGGATTACTTCCAAAAGACCGCTCCCCGTCCACGGCATATCGACCGTATCCATTTTCACCTGGTTGAAAACCGCAAAGATGAACAGCGTCCCTTTGCGTTCCTGGCGACTTACACGATGCGCGTTGACGAACAAGGACGTATGCGCCACCTCCCGCTCAAGCACGCCTTGGAAGAATACGGAGACAAGAAAGACAAGCTTCTGGAACTGCTGGCCACGGTCAACAAGGTCGCTAAAAAGAATACGTTAGTTGCCTCATTGGTCGATTCCGGCGAGCTTTTCCATCCGGTCGCCTTCACGTCGCGCGATGCTTTCACGTTCCTGAGCGGTGTGCCGGATTTCGAGGCGGCCGGGATTCTCTGCCGCATTCCCCGTTGGTGGAAGGGCGGTCCGCGCAAGGTGTCCGTCACCCTGGCACTGGGCAATGCCGCGCCATCCCGGATCGGATACGATGCCTTGCTTGACTTTAATGTAGGTCTGCATTTGGACGGAGAGGAGATTTCCGAACAGGAAGCCCGCCGCATTCTCGAAAGCGCCGAAGGCCTGGCGCTCATCAAAGGCCGCTGGGTGGCCGTTGACACCGATTCCCTGCAGAAAACACTGGACGTGTTGAAACAGGCGGATCGTCTTGCCGGTTCGCAACAACTCTCATTTGCCGATGCCATGCGCCTGCTCATGGGCGCAAAGGACGCGGGAGCCGTCGGTCTGCCGTCCGATCATGTCGAATTTACCTGTGGAGACTGGCTCAAATCGGCGCTCGAAAAGATGACCAACCCGACGTTGATCCGTGAGACAACGCCTTCCCCCGTGCTCAAAGCCGAACTGCGGCCCTACCAACGGCAGGGATTGAGTTGGCTCAATTTCCTGCATACGCTGGGTTTCGGCGTCTGCCTGGCGGACGACATGGGATTGGGCAAGACGGTTCAGATGCTGGCGCATCTGCAGAAACTTAAAAAAAAAGGACGAACCAGTCTGATCGTCATGCCCGCATCGCTGCTTGAAAACTGGCGGCGGGAGATCGAAAAGTTCACTCCCGATCTTCGGACCATAATCATCCATACGCAGCTATTAAAAGACACGCCCGTCCAGAACATCCGGCGCGATATTGACTTGTATGACATCGCCATCACGACGTATGGCATGCTGAGCCGGTGTCCATGGATTGCGGAATATAAATGGTTCTACGTAATCTGCGATGAGGCGCAAGCCATTAAAAACCCGGCGACCAAGCAGGCCAAGGCGGTTAAAGCGCTCGCATGCAAACACCGCGGCGTCATGACGGGCACGCCGGTTGAAAACCGGCTTACCGACCTCTGGTCGCTTTTCGATTTTATCAATCCCGGTCTTCTCGGATCGTTCAGTGAGTTCAAGAACTACGCCAAAGGCCTTGCCGACCATCCCGAAGGATATGGTCGCTTACGCCGGGTGGTGCATCCCTACATTCTACGACGAAGCAAGACGGATAAATCAATCATCAGCGATCTGCCCGACAAGGTGGAGATGAAAACGTTCTGCCCGCTCTCAAAAGCGCAAACGCTTATTTATCAAAATCTGGTCCGCCGGTTGGAGAAGGATCTGAACAATGCGGAGGGCATCCAACGCAAGGGCATCGTCCTCGGATACCTGATGAAGTGCAAACAGATATGCAATCATCCGGATCATTACAGCGGTTCCGGCGTGTTTGACGCGGAGGAAAGCGGAAAGTTCAAGCGTCTGGCGGAATTGTGCGACACCATCCACGAAAAGCGGGAAAAGGTCCTGATCTTTACGCAATTCAAGGAGATCATCGGCCCGCTGGCCACGTTCCTTGAGAGCGTTTTTGGCGCGCCAGGACTGATCCTGCACGGCTCGACATCGATCAAACAGAGAAAAGAGGCGGTTGACAGGTTTCAAAGCGGCGAATATATGCCGTTTTTCATCCTGTCGCTTAAAGCGGGAGGAGTGGGACTGAATCTGACCGAAGCGAATCACGTCATTCACTTCGACCGGTGGTGGAATCCGGCGGTGGAAAACCAGGCGACCGACCGGGCCTTTCGTATCGGGCAGAAACGGAACGTGATGGTGCACAAGTTTATCTGCAAAGGAACGATCGAGGAAAAGATAGATGCTTTGATCGAGGATAAAAAGAGTTTGGTCGGTGAGATTGTGCCAACGGCGGCGGAAAATTGGATCACCGAGCTGAACGACACCCAAGTGCGCGACCTGTTCCGGTTGACGCTGACCGCGGCGGGTTAATAGTAGAATTCAGAAGAAAGGAAATCTGTATGAGCTGGAGATCCTGGGGCGGATTCGCCCCCTACGTTTCTAAAGCCCAGAAAATGCGTCGGTCCGAAAAAGCCCGAGCGGCTCTGCTTAAGAAGAAGGGGGTCGCCATTGAGCCGGTCGTGGTAAACGGTCGGGAAATCGCGCGGACCTGGTGGGGTAAGGCTTGGAACCAGAACCTTGAGCGCTATGCCGACTATGACAACCGTCTTCCGCGGGGACGGTCTTACGTACGCGATGGTTCGGTGCTGGATCTCAAAATTGCCGCAAACAAGATTAGCGCATTGGTTTCCGGCAGCCGTCCCAAGCCCTATGAAATTTCCATCGCTATCAAGCCCCTCGACAAGAAAGTTGAACATGCTTTGATGGAGAAGAGCCGTACATCGCTTGACTCCATGCAGGCTTTGCTTTCCGGTGAATTTCCCGCCGAGTTGAAGGAGTCATTTATTGAGAAAGAGACCGGTCTGTTTCCATCACCCCGGGAGATCAAATTCGCCTGCTCCTGCCCGGACTGGGCGTCAATGTGCAAGCATGTGGCGGCAGCTTTATACGGGACAGCGGTGCGGCTCGATGAGAAGCCGGAACTCTTCTTTATTCTGCGCGGTATTAAGATGGATGACTTCGTCGGGAAAATGGTCAAACGCGAGAGCGAAAAGATGCTTAAAAAAGCCAAAGCCAAAAGCGCACGGGTCATTGAGGCGAAAGACGAGGAGATATCCAAATTGTTCGGGATTGCCATGGAGGGCCCGAAAGTTTCCGGCAATAAAACAGAGACTGTGGCCACCGCATCGCCCGCAGGGAAAGCGGGTAGACTCGTGAAACAACAATTGGGAAGATCGACAAGAACACCTAACCGCCAAAATAAATAAATTTATCTAATGACCAGCCAAAGCAATCGTGGCATTCTTTAAAGGACCAGTGCGAGACTCTTATCAACTCAAACCGTCCTGCCAGGCTCTCATTCAATCCCTTTTGAATTAAAAAGAGGCTGAGCCCACGGCTAATTCTTCCTGTTCTTGAATATAGTGAGAGATAACGATTTATGCAATATAGACTGGACATGGATTGGCGACTTTTCTATGATTTATTGCATGAAACCAAAACTACATGTACCGAACGAGAGAGAGCAACGGA
>JAHIJO010000090.1 GCA_018898455.1 Verrucomicrobiota bacterium
CGAAAAGACGTCGCGTTGGGCGGATAACCCAATGGGTTATCCGCTCAACGCAAGTGGTTAACCCCTTGTAACCCCGCATTAATGCGGGGTTACGACGGCCCGGAGGGTGAAAATTGCACGCCTCCGTGCAATTTTCAGGTCCTATAATATAATGTTGCGGTGCAAAGTGTTGCTGTAGACAGGTTTCGTTCTCGCTCTGGGTTTGGTCATGATGTCTGCGCTGTCCTATATATTGTGCGAGTGCCATATCGTCATACGATCAGCCGGTTGAGCCGACAGGTGGCCCAATTTAGCCGGGAAGGTGATCTGACCACCCCCGGTCGCCGAGAACGGTGACCGGGAAATTAGACAGCTGGCGCAGACTATTACTGAGATGCGGGCGCGCTGGCATCAGGTCCAGCAGACGTTGCGTCTGAGCGCAGAACAGTTTCGTTCCGTAGTGGAGGATCGGACCGAACTGATCTGCCAGTTCAAGGCCGACGGCACATTGACGTTTATCAACGATGTCTATTGCGAACTGGTGTCGATCTATACGATCTGAACCGTTAGGGGATCCTATGGGTACTGAAACCCACGTGAAGCCAGTGCGGGTGTTTATCGTTGAGGACGAGCAAGTCGTGGCCATGGACATTCGCAACCGACTCCAGGCCATGGGGTATCAGGCGCTGGGCGTTGCCGCGACGGCGGTCGAAGCGCTGGCCCTGATTGACCGTCTCCGGCCGGACTTGGTCCTGATGGATATTGTCCTTCACGGCAAACCGGACGGCATTGCCCTGGCGGATCAGGTTTTAAAGCGGTTTGCTGTTCCCGTTGTGTTCCTGACGGCCCATGCGGACCGGGCCACCCTCGATCAGGCCAAGCGGGCGGAGCCTTTTGGTTATATCCTCAAGCCGTTTACCGATCTGAAACTGCAGACGACGATTGAGACGGCGCTGTATCATCATGATATGGATTGCCGACTTAAGGCCAGCGAACAGCGCTATCGCGAAATGGTGGAAATCATCAGCGACTGGGTCTGGGAAATCGATCAGCACAGCGTATTCACGGCGGCCAGCCCGCGCGTGTATGACATCTTGGGCTATCGGCCCGAAGAGATTATCGGGAAAACGCCGTTTGACCTGATGCCGCCCGGGGAGGCGGGGCGGGTCAAGGCGCAGTTTGAAGACCTGATGTCCCGGCGCGAGTCTTTCCGTCACTTGGAAAATGTCAATCTGCATAAAAACGGCCGGCGGGTGGTTCTGGAGACCACGGGAATTCCCCTGTTCGATCCATCCGGCATGTTCTGCGGTTATCATGGCGTGGACCGGGATATCACCGACCGTCGGCAGATAGAGGAACAGCGCAACCGGCTGATTGAAGAGCTCCAGCTATCCAACCAGGAGTTGGGTCAATTCGTTTACATCGCGTCGCACGATCTGCAGGAGCCCCTGCGCATGGTCACCAGTTATGTTCAACTCCTGAAAAAGCGATACCATGGCAGGCTGGACTCGGATGCCGACGAGTTTATTCATTTTACGGTTGAAGGGACGGCGCGGATGCAGATCCTGATTCGTAATCTCCTGCATTACTCGCGGGTGGGAACCCAGGTTCTGAAGAAAGAGCCGATTGACTGCGGCAAACTGATGGAGCATGTGTTATCCATTGTAAAGCTGGGCATCGATCAGTCCGGCGCTGTCGTGGCTTGGGAAAACCTTCCGTTCATTCAGGGCGATCCCATTCAAATCACCCAATTGTTCCAGAATCTTGTCAGTAACGCGATTAAGTTTCACTCCGGCCGTCACCCGAAGGTGCACATCTCGGCTCGGCGTCAGCAGGACCATTGGGTATTCGCGATCCGTGACAACGGGATCGGCATTGATGCCCAGTATTACGAACGCATTTTCCTGATTTTTCAGCGACTGCATCCCCGCGGCGTTTATCCGGGAAGCGGCATCGGGCTGGCCATCTGCAAGAAAGTTGTGGAGCGGCATGACGGGCGAATCTGGGTGGAGTCGGAGCCGGGCAAGGGCGCCACCTTTTATTTCACCTTGCCGGTCGATCCCGTTGACAAGGAAAACCATGTATGAAGAACGATGATCCAGCGGTGCCGCATGAAATTCTGTTTATCGAGGATAATCCCGGGGATGTCCGTCTCGTGCAGGAAACCCTGAAGGATCAACCCGGTCAGTTTAATCTTCATGCGGTGAGCGATGTTGACGAAACCCGGGCATTTCTGAAACGCCAGGCCCGCTTTGCCGATGTGCCGCGGCCTGATTTGATCCTGCTCGATTTGAACCTGCCCAAGGAGAATGGGCGGAACGTGTTGGCGGCTATCAAGTCCGATCCGGAGTTTCGCCGGATTCCGGTGATCGTGCTGACGTCGTCCGATCGGGATAAGGATGTTCTGGCGGCGTATGATCTCCATGCGAATTGTTACATTACCAAGCCTCCGGATCTGGACCAGTTCATGGCCGTTATTCAGGCTATTATCCATTTTTGGTTTGAGGTGGCGAAATTGCCCGCGCATTAATTGGTCTAATTAAGGAGGATGTCATGGAACTGAAAAATGTCAGAATTCTGCTGATCGAGGATAATCCCGGGGATGTCCGGCTGATTCGGGAAATCATCAATGAGGAAAAGGACAGTTTGTGGGATGTGCAGGTGGCCGCTACTCTGGCCGCGGGGTTGGAATGCCTGGCCTCCGGCGGAGTGAATGTGATTCTGCTGGATCTCGCGTTGCCGGACAGTATTGGCCTGGACACTTTTCACAAGATCCAGTGCCAGGCGCCTTCAATTCCAGTCATTATGCTGACGGTATCGAATGACGAGGAAATGGCTACCCGGGCGATTCGCGAGGGCGCCCAGGATTACCTGGTCAAGGGTCAGTTTGATCGGCATTTATTGGCACGGTCAATTCTCTATTCCCTGGAGCGTAAATCGCTCTCGATGGACAAGGAACTGCTGATTGCCAAACAGCGGGAGTTGCTTGATGATATTAAAACATTGAAACGGCTCCTTCCCATCTGTGCCCATTGCAAGAAAATCCGCGACGATCAGGGCTACTGGCATGAAGTGGAAGTGTTTATCCAGTCGCATACGAACACCACGTTTACTCACGGCATTTGCCCCAAATGCGCGGCGGCCATGTTTCCGGATTAAGGAACCGAATTTAAAAAACACTAAAAAAAGGAAAATCGTCCGGGAAGTCAATTCAAGGGCAAGGATATATTGTCATAACCTTTTGGGGTCATGCTCCGATCGCAATGGTCCTGGCTGTGGCTTGCCAGTTGCCTTGCGTTCAGGTGTCCGGCAGAATGGCCACGTTGGACGGATCGATCCAGAAGCCTGCTTCCGCGGAAGGCGGCTTCATCCGGGTGGGAGCGTAACTCAGCGCCTTGATTTCCGTGCCATCAGGCATGGCCAGGCGATATTCCACGTGATCGCCGAAAAACAAGGTCTCAGTCAAAGTCCCTGAAAAGACGTTCGTGGTTTGATCGGGCGGCGGGGGCACCCGCACCGCTTCCTGGCGCGCGCTGAGAACCACGGATTGCCCCGTCTGAAATGTGCCGGAAGACGCATTGACCCGCCACTCGCCGATTGGCGTTTCAATCCGGACATCATGTTGGTCAGTTGACCTGATCACGCCGCGGACAAGATTGGTGCCGCCGATGAAGTCAGCGACAAATCGGTTAACCGGCCGCTGGTAAATATCCTGGGGGGTACCGATCTGCTCCACGCAACCGTTCCGCAGAATGGCACACCGGTCGGCCATGCTCAGGGCTTCCTCCTGGTCGTGGGTGACGTAAACGGCGGTGATGCCGATGCGCTTGACCAACCGTCGGATTTCCACGCGCATTTCCAGTCGCAGTTGGGCATCGAGATTGGATAGGGGTTCGTCGAGAAGCAGGCAGGCCGGCTCAATGACCAGCGCCCGGGCCAGGGCTACCCGTTGCTGCTGGCCGCCCGAAAGCTGGTTCGGTTTGCGCTCGGCAAATTCTTCCATGCGAACAGCTTGGAGCATGCGCTGGACGCGTTCCCGGCGTTCCTTGCCCGGCAGGTTCCTGCCGGGCACGGTCAGGCCGAAGGCCACGTTCCCGGCGACCGTGAGGTGCGGCCAGAGGGCATAGTTTTGAAATACCATACCCGTGTTGCGCGCGTGGGGCGGGCGCTCGTTGATCCGGGTTCCGTCAAAGAGCACTTGCCCCGAGTCGGGAGCGCAAAAACCGGCCATGATCCGGAGGATCGTGGTTTTGCCGCAGCCTGACGGCCCGACCATGAAAAACAACTCGCCGTTCCCGATGGCCAGCGACACGGTATCCACCGCCGTGATGGTTCCAAAGCGTTTGGTCACCGCCTCAAGAGTGATGTTCATTCCGCATTTTCTTCAGCGCCATCCGTTCTTTCTGGATCAGCATCTGGGCGATCATGATGACCTGATTGGCGGACCAGTAGAGAACCAGGGCCGACGGCATTTTATAAAACATGACGAGCATCATGACGGGCATGAAAATGAGCATCATCTTCTGCTGGTTGGGATCGCCGCTGGTGGGCGTCAATTTCTGCTGCCAGGCCATGGTGACCGCCATGAAAATCGGCAGAATATTCAGCGGGTAGGGCAGGATTCCCGCCAGCAGGTTTTCCGGTTCGCTCAGATCGCTGATCCAGAGAAAGTTGGCGAACCGGAGTTCAATGGCGCTCCGCAGGACGACGAACAGGGCTACGAACACCGGAATTTGAATCAACATCGGCAGGCAACCGCTTACCGGGTTGACCTTGTGTTTTTTGTACAGGCCCATGGTTTCTTCCTGCATCTTTTTCGGATTGTCCTTGTACTTCGCCCGGAGTTCCGTCATCAGGGGTTGGAGTTCCTGCATTTTTTTCATGCTCTCCGTGCTCTTGTGCGTCAGCGGCCAGAAAATGATCCGGATGAGAATAGTGAGCAGGATAATCGCGATGCCGTAATTGGGGACGTAATCATAAATGATATTTAGTACGACGAGTAGGAATTTGCAGACGGGCTTCCACCAGCCAAAATCCATGACTTCTTCCTGGTGGAGCCCCAGGCGCTTTAAGATCGAGTATTTCTTGGGACCGACATAATAGTTCAGACTGCGGGTCAGGGATTCTCCGGGCGCCAGTGTTATTTCCGAAAACAGCGCCGTCGCGGACACACTGGCAATTTCGGCGCTTTTCGGAGCCTGGCTCGCATCCTGGCGTTCGCCGGGCGTCAGCGCCCGTTCTGCACGGACGCGATAGGCGGCGGTGCCGCCTTCCGGGGCTAGAATTTCAACAAAAAACTTACTCTTGACGGCCACCCAGTCCACCGGCGTGTTTTCCTTTTGGCTGATGTACTTCGGGACGCCGGCAAGTCCGCGGTCCTTCATGTCGCTCTTGAACAGTTTGACCAGCTTGCCGGCCCAATAGATAACACCTTCGCCGCCGGCAGAGGGCAGGGCGTCCACGCCCAGGTAATCAAGTCCCATCGTGCGGGTTTCGCCGGTCATGCGCATCGGCCCGACCTGGATTTCATGGTCGCGGAGCGTGATGGGTTCCCGACCCTCATTGAGGAACACATCCTGGATCTTCAACTGGTAGTCCTGGTCTAGGATGAACGTTCGCGTGAACCGCAGCCCTGGCCCGGTCGTCTTGCTGACCTGGAGTGATGTTCCCGCAGAGTCGGATGCCAGATCGAAGACGTCTTTTGAAGAAAGTTCCGGCAAACCGGCATACGTCAGCGACGGAAAATCGGAGAAGTCGAGCACAACCGGGCCGCTGTGTCGGTCCACCGATTGACGATAGTTATTCAATTTAACGGCGGTAACCCCGCCGCCCCAGGATGACACCGTCACCGCGGCTTCGGCGTTGGTGAGGAGGAGACGCTGTTCGGGTTGATCGGGAGCGGCCACGGGCTCAACGACGCTGTCCGCGGTGAGTTGCGGTGCAGGTTCGACAACCGATGGCTTGATAGATTCCATCGGTGGATTGGTGATAATGCTCGGTGTTGCCAGCGCGGCTGGCTCCGGCTTGGCCGGCGCCGGGGGGAAGAACTTGCCGGCCAGATAGGGCCAGGCCAGCAACATCGCAAACAGGATGGCAACAATGATCAGATCTTGTTTCTTCATGCGCCGCGATCGCTTTCCAGAAAAGATCGAAAACTTAATTTCCTAACAAACCGGAACCATAACAGGATTCATGTATCCAAAGCAATAATAAGAACAGGTCGGACGCAACTGGTCAGTTATGGGGGGGATGTAGCGGCGGTTCGTACTTGTCCCCCTCCCAGCGGGAAGAACCGTCCGTCAGCTGACGGACCGTTCTGACGAACGGCCTCTACAACTTAAAAATTCGCATGCCATAAAACCTGGCCTGCCCCCCATAACCCATTACAGTCGGTACGCCTTCTATGCAAAACGCTCGTGAAAATCAAGAACATGGAGGACGTGGCGAAGCCAACGTCCGACCGCTATGGCACCGGATCAACGCCTCCAGGGTGAAATGGGTGGCACTTGGCCAGCCGCAGGAGGCCCAGGCCAAGCCCTCTCAGCCAACCGTGTTTCTGAACCGATTCCAGACAGTATGCCGAACAGGATGGATAAAATCGGCAACAGTTGCCCCATAAGGGGGAAAGCGTGAATTGATAACACCGAATCAGAATCATCAATACATATTTCATGATGACGCCTTTCCTTCCGCCGGCGAGAGAAGGCCGGCCCGTCCAGCCAGGTCGAGGAGCTCCTGTTCAATGTCCTTCCAGGCGGCTTGAATAATGGCCCGCCGCGCGATCAGGATGATATCCACCTTGCCGCGAAACCGATGCCGATTCAGACGGAACGCCTCCCGCAATCGGCGTTTGGCGCGATTGCGTTTCACCGCGTTGCCTGTCTTGCGGCTGGCCACGACGCCCAGGCGCATGGCCGCATCCTCTCCTTCACGCACCCAAAGGATCATGGTCTGCCCTGAGTAATATTGACGCTGGGAATAGGCTTCCTGAAACAGCGCCGACCGGGTCAGCCGCTGACGCCGCGATAATCGGCGGTCCACTGGATGATTTGAGTTCAAAGGGGAGGAGCATCAATTTCCCGGTTCTGGGACGCAAGGTCTCTGTTTCAAGGGCCGCGTTTGCCGCGTATGGCCGGGCGGCAGTGATCCCGGTTACACCGTCAGCTTGGCGCGACCTTTCTGGCGTCGGCGGGCCAGCACTTTGCGTCCGTCGGCCGTGGCCATGTGGGCGCGGAATCCGTGCTTGCGTTTGCGTTTTTTTACCGAAGGCTGATACGTTCGCTTCATGGGCTAATTTTTCCTTTCTGATGCAATTACCTGCCTGCTGTTGTCGCCACGTTACGGGGTGCTATGAATTTTTCGCCGGGCAAAAAAACAATTTGGCTTTGACTTCCACCGGGATATTTAGTATGAAAACCAACCTACAACGGGTAACTAAATCACAAATAGGAGTTTTGTTCAAGTAAGATTAAACTGCCGGCCGCGTTGTCCCGTTAAGTAGCTTGTTATTTTTAAGGTTTAGTATGGAACCATCCTTGTCCTTGGCCCAACCCGTACCCTGGTATCAGGCGCCATTTGTGTGGTTTAAACGCCTTTACCAATGGGTATTGCACTGGGCCGATACCGTTTACGGGGTGCCGGCCCTGTTCGTGCTGGCCTTCGCGGAATCGTCGTTCTTTCCCATTCCTCCGGATGTCTTGTTGATTGCCCTGGCGCTCGCCAGGCCCCGGCGGAGTTTATGGTATGCCGCCGTCTGTTCCGTGGGTTCCGTTCTCGGCGGCATGGCCGGGTATGGCATCGGTTATTTTTTCTGGGACACCTTGGGCCAGCCGATTATTAATTTCTATCATGCCCAGGCGACCTTCGCCACGGTGCAGGGGTATTATCGGGAAAACGCCTTTTTCTATGTCTTCACGGCGGCTTTTACCCCAATTCCTTACAAGGTCTTCACTATTGCCGGCGGAATCTGTCAGATCCAATTCTGGCAGGATTTGATTCTCGGCTCGCTGATTGGCCGCTCTCTGCGTTTTTTTCTGGTGGCCGGGATGTTTTATTTCTTTGGCCCGCCGATTAAGAAATTTATTGACCGTTATTTTGAAATTTTAACCATTCTTTTTGGTGTTCTGCTGATCGGCGGGTTTCTCGTCATTAAATATTTGCATTAATCCCGGCTCTCCTAACCGTTATAAAATGAAGAGGAAATAATGATTATTGATGCGCACAATCATCCGGACTGGCACGGTCATGATCTGGATAAGTTCCTGGCGAATATGGCTCAGTGTCATATCGACCTGACCTGGCTGTTGAGCTGGGAATGCCCCTTCGATGAATATAATCCGGTGGCCATCGCCTCTATTCCCGACACGGGTCCCAGCGGTCCCATGCCGTTTGCGCGTTGCCGGGCGTATGCCGAACGCGCGCCGGGCAAGTTCATCCTGGGATTTGCGCCCGATCCCCGCCGGCCGGAGGCGATTGACCAGCTCCAGGCGGCGATGGCGATTTATGGAGTCAGGATTTGCGGTGAGCTGAAACTGCGGATGATGTATGATAATCCAGATGCTCTGCGCCTGTTCCGGTTCTGCGGCAAGCAGGGGATGCCGGTCACGATCCATATCGATTATCCCGGAAACCTGGACGAACACTCCAAGTATCCCCGGCCGGATTATTGGTATGGGGGTGGTATCGAGGCCTTGGAACGGGTGCTCCAGGCTTGCCCCGATACCATCGTCCTGGGACATGCTCCCGGTTTCTGGTCGCATATCTCAGCGGATGAACATTGTCGCAAGCCCGGTTATCCCACCGGGAAAATCGTGCCGGGTGGCCAGTTGATCCGGATGCTGAAGACCTATCCGAATCTCTATTGTGACTGGTCAGCGGGGTCGGGCCATAATGCCTTGTCGCGCGACCCGGAATTCGGCCGGGCCTTTTTTTTGGAATTCCAGGACCGGATTCTGTATGCCCGCGATGATTTCGACAACAAGCATCAGGACTTTCTAAACAGCCTCAACCTTCCCGCGACTGTCCTGGCCAAGATTTACTCGGGCAATGCCCTGAAACTGGTGCCGTTGCCCGATCAAGGTTGATCATTTCTGCCGAATCATGGTCAGGAGCATTTTGAATTTCGTTGTGGCTCTGACGGCATGGGGGACCCGGGCGGGCATGATGACGGTCCGCCCGGCGACGGCCTTGACCGTCTTTCCGCCAATCACTAATTCCGCCTCGCCATCCAATATCTGGACAACGGCATCATACGGGGCGGTATGTTCACTCAAGCCCTGGCCGGCGTCGAATGCGAAAAGCGTCAACGTACCCGCGGGCTTGTCCATCAGCGTCTGGCTGACGATCGAGGCCTTGGAATAGCCGATCAGGCGTTTCAGATCCAGGACTTGGCCCTTCAAGGTTGTTTTTGATTTCATCGGTTATTCTCTTTGACAGGATCGGGGTCGAGAATGGCCTTCAAATCCTCCGTTGCCGTGGTAATCGGAATGATATTGAATTTATCGATCAGGATCTTCAGTACCCCTGGCGTCAGGCAGGCCGGCAGGCTGGGACCCAGCCGCATGTTCCGGATGCCGAGATGCAGGAGCGTGAGCAGAATGCACACGGCTTTCTGCTCAAACCAGGAGAGAATAAATGAGAGCGGCAGATTGTTGACCCCGCATTTGAAGACGTTGGCCAGGGCCAGGGCAATCCGGATGGCCGAGTAGGCGTCGTTGCATTGGCCGCAATCGAGCAGGCGGGGAATCCCGCCCAGGGTGCCGAAGTCCAGCTTATTGAACCGGTACTTGCCGCAGGCCAGGGTCAGAATGATGCAATCGTCAGGAACTTGTTGCGCGAAATCGGTGTAATAGTTGCGGCCGCTCTTGGCGCCGTCGCATCCGCCGATGAGGAAAAAGCGCCGCAGGGTGCCGGACTTGACGGCCTGCACGACTTTATCGGCGACATTCAAGACGGTCTGATGGCCGAATCCGACCAGGATCGTCTTTTTCGGACCGTCCATTTTGAATCCTTCCGCCGCCAGGGCTGCCTGGATGACCAGCGTGAAGTCGCGATTCGCGATATGGCCCACGCCCGGCCAGGCGACCAGTCCGCAGGTAAAGATCCGGTTTTGGTAACTGGCGTTGGGTTTCTGGATGCAGTTGGTGGTCATCAGAATGGCGCCGGGAAATTCCTCGAATTCCGTCCGCTGGTTCTGCCAGGCGCCGCCATAGTTGCCCACGAGATGCTTGTGTTTTTTTAATGCGGGGTAGCCGTGGGCGGGAAGCATTTCCCCATGGGTGTACACGTTGATCCCCTTACCCTCGGTCTGTTTGAGGATTTCTTCCAGGTCCTTGAGATCGTGGCCGGAGACGACAATGGCCTTGCCTTTCAAGGGATGAATGCGAACCGGCGTCGGAACCGGGTGTCCGTAAGCGCCGGTATTGGCGGCATCGAGCAGTTCCATGGCTTTCAGGTTTACTTCCCCGCATTTCAGGCAAAGTTTCAGCAGGTCGTCCGCTGTGGTAGGGGGAGTGCGCTGTTCACTGCGCCCGGAAGCGATATTTGCCGTGGGCTGATGATCGGTCAGCAGGGCGCTCAACGCTTCATGGAAGAACGCATAAACCGCGTCGTCTTCTTTGCCCAGGATTAAAGCGTGGTCCGCGTAGGCGGCCGTGCCTTTTAGACCGGAAGTTAGGAGTTCCTGCAAGCCCGCGATATCATCGCCCAGCGCTGCCTTGCGCTTCGGGATGCCAATGGCTTCGCCTTGCCTGATCAGGCCGACCGGATCCTTGGCAAGCGGTTCGGTTGACGCGCCGGTAACGGCTTCCGGAGTTTTGCCCTTTTTTAGACAGGCTTTTTCATAAAGAGCTTTGGCCTGATCCTTGATCGCGGCGGATTCATCGAGAAGCGTCTGCAGACGCGCCGGATCAAAATTTACATTGGTGACTGTTGAAAACAAGGCTTTCAGGATGAACTGGTCAATGACCGGTTCTGTGGCATCCAACTGGCGGGCCCGGTGGGCCCAGGCGCCGATCTGTTTTGTCTGGTAAACCAGTAAATCCTGAAGAGCGGCCGTCTGGGCGTCCTTGCCGCAGACCCCCTGGACGGTGCATCCGGTTCCCTTGGCTGTTTGTTCGCATTGGAAACAAAACATCTTGTGCCTCACTTTCCGGGATAACTCTATGAATCAGGAAATGGTCGGGTCATGTCGAGAAAATAATCCCATGCCCTGCATCATATCAGAAACCGGCTGGCTCATAGCAAGGGAAAAAACAGAAATATTTTTCGCCCCAAGCTTGTCAATCCGAAGACCTCGGGCAAGGGCTCGTTGGAGTGCGAAACGGCAAATTCCTGCTGATTTCTATTTTGACGGCCGTCAAAATAGAAATCAGGTTATCGACGCGTGGGCCAGGCGGTTGTTTACGAGTTTTACTCTCCCCCGCAAAGGATATGTCCTCCATTCAGGATAAATCGTTGTCCCCGAATTGTTCTGCCACGAGAAGTTTCATTATAGTAGCCACTCTACGTGTAGTATTTTTCCTCAATCCTCTATAATATGAGGAATTACGAGGAATTGTAATAAAGCAATAGATTTGTTGGACTGCATGATATAGTGCCCAAAAGGAATTGAAGAAAATTAAACAAAAACCAATATCTACTGTGTCTTTATATATAGAAGGGGCGGAGTGTGGCATGGACGACGCAGGAAATGTCGAACGAATCCACGACCTGATCCGGCAGAACGACCCCTCCGCCCTGGATTTGATTTATGACACATTTGGCGCCCGATTGTATCGGTATGTGCTGGTTATGCTGGGAGATGTAGGCATGTCAGAAGACGTTTTGCAAAATGTGTTCGTGCGCCTCGCTGAAAACCGGGAATGCTTGGCGCGGGTAGAGAACCTGGCGGGTTATCTCTTTATCATGGCGCGCAACCTGGCCTTGAATGTTCGCCGCAGCCGGGCGAAGAAAGAGGAGAATATCGAGGATTATGCCAATATCCTGGCGACGGAAGCAGATGATCCGGGAGCCGTTGACGATCGAGATCAGCTGCTCAAAGCGTTGCTGAAGTTGCCGCTGGAACAGAGGGAAGTGATTGCCATGAAATGCTGGCAGGATATGACTTTTGATGAAATTGCGGATTCCTTGAAGATATCGCTGAACACGGTGGCCAGCCGCTACCGGTATGCGTTGAAGAAATTACGCGAACATTTGATGCGTGGGAATAATATGTTCCGGCTGTAGAAGCGGCTCCCCCGTCGGCAACCAAGGGGCCACTTGCCGCGACTCGTCGCGGCGACGTGGTCAGAGCCGCTTGATTCAGTGCTTAGGAATTTAAAGGGGACCAACATGAACGATCAGGACATTGAAAAATCCCTTTCCCGGCTCCAGGTCAAGTCGCCGGATGCCGGCGTCCGCCAGCGGGTCCTGACGGCAGCGCATCAGGCCTGGGCTCAGCCCCGGGGTGTCAGGGTTCCCTTCCCGGTGATCGGATTTCGATGGGTTATCGGTTACGCCTGCGCCGCGGCGCTTCTGATTCTTCTGAACGGGATTTACTCCCAGTGGGATTCCATGCAGATGGCCGAAATTCTGACGCCTACGGTGGCGGAACAACCCATGGACCCGGAAATGAAGGAGTTCTATACCGAACTGGGCCGGGACCCCAGAATCTTTCAAAGATTCAGCCTGATGGCTCGCCCCATCCGAAATAGCGGAAGCCCGGTTGTGTTATGGAAACAGCGTCAGGAATGGATGAGGTCCCTGGAGTTGGAGAGTTAAGAATTTCAGATCATTCGCTAAAATAATGGGTTAATAGAGTTGTGACATGACTATTCAGGTTATCCACCTTTGGAGTGCGGTAGCCGGCGCTACCGTTTTTCCCCGGCGAAGCATGGCTTCGCCGAAAGCAAAGCGCAAGCGCGGGCTTGCGCACTCCATATAAATTTTGGCCACACAGGGCGTGCGGCCGCCGGGACTCCTGAATACCATAATAGTTACAACAAATGAAAGGTCGAGCATGCAAACATTCAAGAAAATCATGAAATGGATCGGAATCGTTCCGGGTGCGCTGGTTCTCATTGTCATCGTCGTGCGTATTATTCTCGATATTGTCTTCGGTATCGAACTCCGAGCGACCCTGCGCGAACTCAAGGCCCAGGGGAGACCACTGACCTATGCCGAGTTCGTGCCGCCACCTGTGCCGGACACCGACAACGCGGCGTTGCTGATGAAGGAAGCCATGGAGCTGATCCCGGCGCAGACGAACTCCGCTCCCAGCGCCCTGAAAAGCCTGATGGCTATTATCGAAACCAATGCCATAGTATGTACGGATATCACCAGTTGGACAGACGCCCAGAGGGAAGAGGGGGCAAGACTGATTCAATCGAACGAAGTGAAAGAATGGTATACGCTTCTGGAAAAAGCCGCCCAGCGTCCTCACTTTAATAATAATCTGGATTGGAGCCGGGGGCCAGACATAAAATTGATGAATTTAGGCCTCTGCCGGAGGATGCTCCGTGTGCTGGCTGTCAAAGCCGGGTTCGAGGGTCAAGGCGGAAACCTTGATCAGGCCATGGACAACATCCTTACCGGATTGAAATTGAGCAATAAGTTGGGTGAAGAACCGGCGCTCGTCACCCAACTTGCTCGGGTGGCTTGCGACCTGATTCTTATTGGCGAACTGGAGCGCCTGGTCGATGCTATTCCGCGAAGCGGTGAAGCTTCTTCGCCACTAAGCACGAGTGCCTTGGATATTCCCGCAGAGCCAACACGGGCGCTTATTGCCGAACTGGCGTTGCATACCGATATGATGCCGTGGAGAAAAAGTATGGATGTTGATAGGGTGGGGGTGGGGATGTGGATCTTTGATCATCTGATAAGTGGTTCACCGGTGGCAATGTACGAATTCCTATCCCTGTCTCCCGATATCTGCCCGAGATTAATGGCATGGACTTTTGTTGTTATCAGACCGGTTTTAAAAAAAGATTACATTGTCTATCTAAAGCTAGTACCCGAGATTCAAAGACGTTTCGAAATACCTTACTATCAGATTGCCGATATCATGAAGCAGAAACCCATTGAAGAGCGAATTCCGAGTTATGCAATGTTCTCACGTATATTACTGAGTCCGAGTTACGAGAAAGTTCGTGAAAGGGTTGCGGTCCATCAAGCAGAAGTGGAAGTCTGCCGGGTCGGCCTTGCGCTGAAGTTGTTCAAGCAGAAATCCGGCGCCTATCCCGACGTGCCGGACAAGCTGGCGCCGGAGTTCATGGAGTCCGTTCCCGTGGATCCGTTCACCGGGAAGCCGCTGGTTTACCGGAAGGCGGGCGACGGGTTCCTGCTTTACAGCCTGGGTCCGAACCTGAAGGATGATAGCGGCAAGCCCAGATCGCGTTCCGGCCAAGCCGCGGAAGATACCGATATCGTCTGGAAATGCGAAAAATAGTCTGTGAGCCGAATATAGCGATCTTCGGAATGCCGTTTTTAGATTCTACTTTGTAGCAAATTCAGGCGGCTCGGCGCCGCCCTCAGCAGGCAAGCAACTTGTTAATTACAAACAAGTAGTGGATAAACCGATATTTCAAGTTACTTGGGAGAATCTAGCCAAATATTGTCGAACATTTTTTGATAGAGTTGTCGTACTTTGGAGTGCGGGAGCCGAACAAATCGAATTGAAATCCAGGTGGCGGATGTGCCTTTAACAGGAAAAATGGGCGACTAAAGGTCCGTCCAGAAGAAGGAAAGGACAATATAGTATGCGCAAATTCGTCATGGCGTTCCTGATCGGAGCAGTCTTGTTGTTGGCTGTGTTTTTAGTGATTACGGGCCGTTCCTTCATCGGCGATCGGGACATGGGCCAAACAACTGTGGCGAAGGTCACGCTGGCATTGCCGCCGGTTAAACCAGGAGCCGTATCCGGTTTAGTCGGGCTTGGGAACAGGTCCCTCGTCCCACCGCAAATGCCTGCACCGCAAAAAGCGCCAGACACCAATGTGCCTCCATTGCTCAAGCGGCTTTTGCGCGACGCCGAAGCCGGCAAACTAACCCGTGAGCAGATCGAACCTTATCTGCGCGAGAACAAACGTAGCGCCAACAGTCTGCTTGTGGCCGCGCGCATTACCGGGGACATCGCTCTACTCAGAGAAGCGGCAGCGAAATTTCCAAATGACCCGCGGGTGCTGCTTGATTGGTTTCTGCGCGGTGACGCCACGCCCGGCGAACGCCGCCAGGCGCTGGATGCCTTCCGCCGGGTGGAACCCCAAAATGCGCTGGGTGATTATCTTTCCGCACTCGACCATTTTAAGAACGGCAATGTGGACGAAGCGATGAGGGACATGTGGCAGTCTCGTGACAAAGACCCGATGGATGAGTATTTTCGGGAAACCGTGCAGGACGCCGAAGAGGCCTATAGGGTGGCGGGATACTCTCGCGCTGAGGCAGCGGTTGCGGCGGCCTATGGGGCGGAACTTCCGCAATTGTCCAAATTCAGAGAATTGTCCCTGCGCTTGCTTGACTTGCAGGATCAATATGCACAAGCTGGTGACACCGACATGGCCCAGAGCGTCATCGAGATGGGCCTATTGCTCGGATCGCAGATGCAAGGGGCAGCTAACAGCGCACTTCTTAGCATGATTGGGGGGATGAGTATCGAACGGCAAGTTCTGCAACGTCTCGATCCCGACGCAGTGCTTACCGCCAGCGGGCAGACGGTTGGTGAGCGTCTGACGGAACTGGAGCAGCATACGCAAATAATCCGGAAACTCGGGGACGACCCTGATCTGCAGCTCTCGAAGCTCGACGCGAATGAAGTCGCCAGCTTATTTGAACGCGCCAAGCTCTTCGGCGAACTTGAGGCATTCCGCTGGCTGCAAAACAAACATGGAAGCGGAACTACCACGCCGTGAGCAAGCGGATAATTCCCGTTTCTTACTGCACGACAACGGTCACTTTATCAAACAGGATTTGACCGTTTAGGTCCAGAATGCCGTCCATCGGATAATCAACGGCAAACCAGAACGTGTATAAACCAACTTGCAAACCGGTTATCTTCAACACTTCCGTGGCCGGCAGATTGAACAAACCACCCTGGTACACCGGATGACAATTTAAAAGGTTCCCATCAAACTCTGTCCACTGATCTGAATTGTTCAGGTAATACCAGGACGATCCGGCAAAAGCAACAACCCACCAGTCAACTTCTGCGCCCTCATAAATGTCCGCGTTCATTTCGATGGTAATGGACATGGCGTCCGGATAATTGATGGTGGTTGCCCCCGCTGTGCCATTGGCCTTGATTGTTGGTCCGATTGCGGGTTTCACATACCCGCTATCGCCGGCGCTGAAACCACTGGCGTCCGCGGCGTTCACGGCTTTCACCCAGTAATACAGAATAGTCCCGGGCGTTGTGGCGGCAGTCAGATCGTCATAGGTTGTAGTTGCGGTTGTGCCCAAGTTGGAGACGCTTGCTATGTTAGTGCCTGCACTCCGCCATACCTCATAGCTCGTAGCTCCGCTTGCCGCGTCCCATGTGACCGCCACCTTGTTTGAGTAGATCCCATCCGACGCGACCAGGTTTTGCGGCGGAAGAAGGGTTGAAATATCTTTCACCGTCACGGTCTTGGTTACGTTTGCCGCCGAATTCCAGTTGGTATTCCCAGCCTGACTGGCAATGATGCTGACTGTTCCCACGCCGGTAAAGCTCAAAAGTGTGCCGCCCGTGATAACACCCGGCCCAGAGCCGATCGTAAAGGTCACCGGCAGTCCGGAGGCCGCCGTAGCCGACAAGGTTACCTGACTTGTAACCCATTGATCCGGGATGGCCGGGAACGTGATCGTCTGGTTCGCCTTGGCAACAATAAGCGTGCTGTTGGCAACACCCTGGTAGTTCCCATCGCTAATCGTACCGATCACATCATACGACCCCGCATTCACCGGCGCTGTTGCATTCCCATCGTACATAACGACTACACTCAGGCCGGCCGGCACGGTTGTGGCCGTTACGCTCCGGACCGTCCCGTCATAGGTCTGCGTCAGATTGCCCAGAAACACGGAGGCCAGGTTCTTGCCCACGTTGAACGTGTTCATCACGTCCGGCGCCGCATTCCAGTTCGGGTCCCCAGCCTGACTCGCCCTCACCCTCACCACCCCCGAGTTGGCAAACGTCAGGTTCGTCCCGCTGAGTACTCCCGGACCCGACACCAGCGCAAAGTTCGTCACCGCCAATCCAGACGACGCTGTCGCGCTCAAATGCACCGTGTTGGTCACGGCCTGTTGGCCGGGATTCGGGAACGTTATCGTCTGATTCCCTTTGTTCACCATCAGGGTCGCCACCGCGCTCGTCACCGCGTTCACCACGTTGCTGACCAGGCACCGGTAATTGCCCGCATCGCCGGACGCCACCGATCCGATCGTGTAGGTCGCGTTCGTTGCCGAACCTATGTTTACCGTATTCTTCTGCCACTGGTAATACAGCGGAGCCGTGCCCGACGCCCCCACGGTGAAGCTCGCGGCAGTACCAGGATTGTTGGTTAACGAGACAGGCTGGGTCGTGATCGCCGCCGGCACCATGGTGTCATACGTCACCGTGTTATCCGTGCTGATCGAAGCCTGATTCCCATTCCCCGCCCCATCATGCGCCACTCCAACGCCCACAGTCACGATCACGGTTCCGTTACCCGTCATCCCGCTCACCGCCGCCTGGTAATTTGTGCCGCTACCGGTCACCGCCGCCGTCGTCGCCCCCGCCGTACCGCCAATCGTCACGTCCCCGTCCGTAAAATCGCTCACCGGCTCGCTAAACGCCACCGTAAAACGGATCGGCCCCGCGTTCGTCGGATCCGCCTGACCTGCCGCCTGGTTTACCGTCACGGACGGTGACGTACCGTCGCTATACCCGGTATCGACGGCGCCAAATTCGCTTAGACACACCGCATTCGTTGCCTTGATCCAGTAATAATACAAGATATCGGCGGCCACGGACGCATCCTCATATGTCAATCCTGATGCCACGCCCACCCGCGCCGCCGTATTGGTGTTGTTTGCCGTGTTTCGCCACACCTCGTAACCGCCGGCGTCTGCCACGCTATCCCAGCTCACGACCACCTTGGCCTGATATGCGCCATCACTGGCGGCCACCCCGATCGGCGGCGCAACCGACCGGTCCGCGGCTTCCGGCGTGTTGCCGTAGCGGCCCATATCCACGCGGTTGCCGCTTGGATACGGCTCATTGGCATACGCCGAGCCAGGATCGCCGGTATCAAGGCAGGGGGAGCTATTCTGTAGGTGGTAATCACGTGTCACGGCGCTTACAAACAAAGGATTGGTTGAAAGGTTTCCCGTTCCGATTCCCGGCCAAGTTGAATTGATGTCGGTGTAGTTCACCGCCAGAACACAGGAGGGTGCTTTGCTCATGGTGGCGGTATTATTCCAAAAGATGGAATTGTGCAATTCCAGCCTGGAATTGCCGGCGGCCACGACGGCGGATATATTGCTGACAAAGGTTCCGTTTTCGAACAAAGTGTTGCCCTGATTCTCCGTACGGAAGGCACCCTTGTTATGGCAGAATAGAGCGTTGCGGATGTCAAGTACCGTGTTCGTGGAGAGCCCATCCGCGGAATTGAGGATGATGTTCGTCGCATCGTTGTCCGTCCACGTCAGTTCGCGGGTGAAGAGATAATGATCGTTGGCGGCATACTCCATGACGGCGCGCGCGGCAACGTTGCTTGCAAAACGGCATGCATTCAGCCAGCTCCACGGTTCCATGGTCGAGTTGCGGAGGCCGTCAACCACGCGCAAGACCGTATCGTTGGAGCTGTTGCCGACGAAATCGACATCTGACATATACAGACAGATACCGCCCGCGCCGTTTGTGTAGCCGACGTAAAACACGTCCTTGTTGTTCCGGTTGTCCGTGAATTGGCAGTTACGGAAACCCACCCTGATGGCATCGGACGACGAGGCGTAAACGGCGCGGCCCGTTGTCCCAATGGCAGCGTGACTGAGTACAAAATTCTCCAGGAACCCGCTGCCCGTGAACGCGAGCAGATTACCCGCATGATTGGTCATCTGGAGAATCGGCCGATTAGTCTCGGATTCGCCCATAATACGAATTCCCGTGAATACGGAAGGCAGTTGCACGGCTTCATTGTATTGACCGCTGGACACGATGACCGCCACGTTCGCGGTTGCGGCCACGTTGACGGCGGCCTGGATGGTGGCGTATTGCGTGGGGACGCGGATGGCGCCGGACAGGTCATGATAGAACGCGCCGATATCGGCGCGGGTGCCGTCGGGGTCCGGCGGATCGGAAGGATCACCGGCGTTGATGCAGACCGACAAGAGGCCAGGACGGAGGTTAGCCAGGAAATCATTACCCCACAGAATTTCACGACCCTGGACGTGATAGTCGGGAACGTAAGGGATTGCAAACCCGTTGGTCACACCCGGTGCGAGGCAGGAATAGCTGATGGTCAGTCCCGACAAGTCTCCCGCCGGCCCATGGTTTCCCATGTTATTGGCGCTGATCAGCGAATTCCGCATGTAACCGACCACCCGCGTGGGGAAGACCGTTACTGATGTCGCCCCTAGTAAAAAAGTGCAGTTCACGAAATTCACCTCTGGCTCATTCGAACCGATTACCTGGCCGTTGAAAAAACAATACGCAAAATCACCCGAGAACGGCATCAATTCCGTCCGGTAGATTTCAACAGAGATCGCGTTATCGCCGGTGCTATCGCAAAACATAATAGGATTGGTGGCGGTGCCGAGCGCTTGAATTGTCCCTCCCTGCAATACCTGCACTTTCCAGTCGGCGCCGAAGTCGCCGTCGGTGTGGAGCACCACCCCTGGCTGCAGAACCAGGCTCGTGTCGGTCGCCACAACCAGGTCCGCAGCGAGGATATAGTCGCCCGAGGGCAGAATCCTGCGGCTGCCGTCATAAGTGAAATCGGCATCCGACAGAATATTCTTGTCGGTCACACCTAGACCAACGGTCTTTTTCTGTATTAGGTAACCGCCGGTGGTGTCCCGGACGTCGAACGCGATGGTGTAGGAACCGGGCGGGATGTTCGTTACGTCAAGGAATTGTACGCGCACGTCTTCTGTCCGGTTGCTTTGCAGGTACGAGAAAGCAAAGTGGTTGGAGACGGCGGGTTCGCACGCGACGTTCGTGATGGTCCAGCCGCAGTTGTTGAACGACACCACCCGAAAAACAACGTCATCAATAACGCCCGACCCATCGTCGGTGTTGTAGCTGCGGCCGTAACTGTAAGCGCCGGGCGTCCGGATCCGCGGCAGGGCCTTGAACTGCGGGCTGACGATCTCCTGGCGCGGATCGCCGAGAAGCGTGTAGTCGTTGCAAACAGGATAGGCCACGAGCATCATGTCGCCAACACACGGCCCGACGCTGCCGTTCTCGAAATAGGACTGAAAAAAAGTTGCATCGAAAGAACTATAATACACATCCTGTACGGTCCCGATATACGCGGAATTACCGTTTTGCGCCCGCTGATAGAGTTCCGCCGGATGTTCGTTATCCTCGAACACGGCGCCACTGCATCCGAAATTGACGCCCAACGGCCGGATATGGCTGTTGTTGGGAGCATACCAAGCCGGGCCCCATTGCGGGTAGAGATAGTATCCGTGTCCTTTTCCCCAGAGGATGGTGTGCGTGTCCATGGCGGCGAAAAGGTCGTTGGGCTGGGCATTGTACAGATCGCCGTTTACGTCCACCGCCATGTAGGGGAGAAATAGGTTTGAATATACATTAAGGGTCGGACCGACTTCATCCTCTCGCGGAATCAATTGAACCTTGTCCGTCCCGTTGGACACCGTGATTAAGGCCTTGGCGATGCAATTGCTGATGTCTTGCGCCGTGGCCACGGAAAACCGGCCCACGGGGATATGTCCGCCGCCGTAATAGAAGTCGGATAAACCGGCATAGCTTGGCACGAGCTCCGTGTCGCCGCCGATCAGAACGTATTCTGTGCCGTTGGAGTAGAGCACATTCAGGATGTAGTCCCTGATCTTAACGCGCGCCGTCTTGTTGGTATCGGGATCCTGCGCATAGATGTCTTCGACCGCCACCACTGCGGCTTGGTGGCCGGCGTCGAAGGCATGGTGGCTCCGGAGCGGCTCGAAGTTGTTGGTGAACGCCACGGACGTGATGATAACGTAATAGTTGGTCGTTCCCGCCAATGGGAGTTCACCTCTTAGCGCCCGGAGCTTGCCGGTCAGCGCTTCGCCTATCAGCGGCCTGGCGTAGCTTGTGGTTTCCTCCGGATTCATCACCATCCGTTTTACCATCGTCTCGTCGTTCTCCGTGCCCCGCACCGGGATAGTATACGTGTCCCCGGCCACCAAACGAATATCCAACACTGTGTGACGACGGAACTCCAAGATGCCGGTGACCGGATTGTAGCGCAAAGGAGTGAACGATATATCGAGAATATTGTAACCCCGGAAGTTGCGCACCTTGAAACTAACCGGATGGTCCGGATAAAAGGCATCTTGGGAATAGATCGCCGGGTCTTCATGATTGCTCTCTGCCCACAACCGTGCTTGATCCGGATCGGTCATGTCGAAGCCGGAATAGGGCTGATTCACAAACATCAGCGGCTTGGTGAGGATGACACGGCTAAAAGTACTGGCCGCCGAAACTACGACCCGTTCGACGATGACGGACGGCGGGAGCAGGACACGACAGGAAAGAAAGGGCAGGGCCGGTGCCCCATATCGGCTGTAGTCCGGAGTAGCCTCGGGCAGATCCACCCATGACCATGTTTCTGTTCGACCTTCGCGGCTAACGTCCCTGGCGCCGACCGTCATGTCGCCGGCCCAGCAGGACACCCGCATGACGTCGGTTGATGGACGTGAGAGCGTGAAGTCCGAGAAGGCTTCGGATGCGCATGCCGTCAGTAGTATTCCGAGCACAAGATAAGACCTAATCATTTGCATGCCCACCTCCAAGCTAAATAAAAATATCTAACTACTCCGGTAGCACCTCCATGAAGTTAGCTTTAAAGTTTCACTTACCAAAGACTGATGCCAAATGCAACCCTACACTGGAAATTTCTATCCGGTTAATGTTGCCTGGGATTAGCGCAGCCTTTATGATAACCGGTTAAATTGTTCTCAGAAATCAGCCGACAACAAAATGGATAGGAGACACGAGGCATGAGCGAGTGGTGGAAATATTCGATCACTGAATCCCTGAAGAAACTCGATAGCGATGCTGCTGGCGGCTTGAGCGACCAGGAAGTCCTGCGTCGCCTCGATCGCTTCGGTCCCAACGCGCTGGTTGAACGGGGAATCAAGAGTCCGTGGCTGATCCTGTGGGAACAGCTCACGGGCATCATGATCGTCATCCTGATTGTCGCCGCCGTTGTTTCCGCCGCCATGGGCGAGCATGCGGATGCCATAGTTATT
The DNA here is from genome assembly GCA_018898455.1 of Verrucomicrobiota bacterium. GTDB lineage: Bacteria > Verrucomicrobiota > Kiritimatiellia > JAAZAB01 > JAAZAB01 > JAHIJO01. Next base: position 22,384 of record JAHIJO010000090.1, read on the forward strand.
TTCGTCATTGTCGTGCTCAACGCCCTGTTGGGATTGAGCCAGGAGTACCGGGCGGAAAAAGCGATGGCCGCGCTCAAAAAAATGGCCGTGCCGACTGTAAAAGTCCGGCGCAACGGCGGAGTCCAGGAGATTTCATCCCGCGAGCTGGTGCCGGGTGACATCCTGATCCTGGAAGCCGGCAACCTGGTGCCGGCCGATTGCCGCCTGCTGGAGACGGCCAATCTTCGGGTGCAGGAAGCGGCTCTCACCGGCGAGTCCGAGCCGGTTGAAAAAAACATCCAACCGCTCGCGGGCGAGGCTGTTGCCCTGGGCGATCGCCGCAACATGACCTATCTGGGCACGATCGTTACTTATGGCCGCGGCCTGGCCGTGATAACCGCCACCGGCATGCGCACGGAACTGGGCGGGATCGCCACACTGATTCAGACCGTCAAGCGGGAGACCACCCCACTGCAGAAGCGGCTTGCCCAGTTGGGCAAAGGCCTGGCGCTGGCAGCACTGGCCCTGGTGGCCGTCATTTTTGTGCAAGGGTTGATCCGCGGTGGCACAAGTGTCGCAAACATCAAGCTCATGTTCCTGACCTCCATCAGCATGGCGGTGGCCGCCGTGCCCGAGGGCCTGCCGGCGGTGGTGACGATTGCGCTGGCGCTGGGCGCGCAACGGATGCTCCGTCAGCGGGCCTTGATTCGTAAACTGCTCGCGGTGGAAACGCTGGGCTCGGTGACGGTTATCTGCTCCGATAAAACCGGCACATTGACCGAGAATCGAATGACCGTGACCGTACTGGATGTTGTCGGGGACAGGATCGACCTGACCGAGCGTGTGGAACACCATGGGCCGGTTTTGGATGGTCGGGCAGGTCCGCGCCCGCAGGCGGGCGATCACCCCGGGATGTCCCTGCTGTTGACGGCCGGGGCGCTCTGCAACGATGCGCTGTTGAAAACTCAGCCTGCCGGAAGCGATTCGTTGCAGGCCATTGGCGATCCAACCGAGGGCGCGCTGGTGGTGGCCGCCGCTTCCACGGGATTATGGAAGCATGAATTGGAGCAGGCTTTTCCACGGGTGGCCGAAGTCCCCTTCGATTCGGATCGCAAGCGGATGACGACCGTTCATCGCGTCGGCCAAGTAATCCCGGCGGACCTTGACCGGGCAATGAGCATAGCCGGCGTCCAAAGGATGCCGTACATATCTTTCTGCAAAGGCGCCGTTGACAGCCTGCTCGGCGTATGCGCCGGGGTTTGGGCGCCGGATGGCCCGCAACCGATGACCGCGGATCGGCGCCGGGAAATTATTGCCGCCAATGACGGGCTTGCCCAGAACGGCATGCGTGTATTGGGGGTCGCATTCCGCCTGCTGGATGGCGAAGGGCTGAAGCAGGAACTGGAGCGGGAGCTAATCTTTCTTGGCTTGGTTGGCATGATTGATCCGCCGCGCCAGGAAGTGCGGGACGCGGTCCAAACCTGTCGGACGGCCGGTATTCGCCCGGTGATGATCACCGGCGATCATCCGCTGACCGCCCTTGAAATTGCCCGGCAATTGGGGATTGCCGCCAACGGCAGGATTTTAACCGGATCCGAACTCGAAAAAATGACCATCACGGAACTTCGCGATCAAGTGAATGATGTGGCAGTTTATGCGCGGGTGTCTCCGGAACATAAGCTCAAAATTGTGCAGGCATTACAGGAATGCGGACACGTCGTGGCCATGACCGGGGATGGAGTTAACGATGCTCCGGCGCTCCGTAAGGCGGATATCGGCGTGGCCATGGGTATCACGGGCACCGATGTCACCAAGGAGGCCGCCGATATGGTGTTGCAGGACGATAACTTCACCACCATCGTTGCGGCCGTCAAGGAAGGTCGCGTGATTTACGATAACATCAGAAAATTCATCAAGTATCTCCTGAGCACGAATTCCGGCGAGTTGTGGGTCATGCTGTTGGCGCCGTTTTTCGGGATGCCTTTGCCTTTGATTCCGATTCAGATTCTTTGGATGAATCTGGTCACGGACGGTCTGCCGGCGCTGGCTCTGAGCGTGGAGCCGGCCGAAAACGATATTATGCGCCGCCGGCCGCGGCGCGTTACGGACAACATCTTCGGCGAAGGGATGGGTTTTCATATTATCTGGGTGGGGCTCCTGATGGGCGCGGTGTCACTGGGCATGGGTTACTGGGATGCCGGTGCGGGCGGAACGGCTTTCAGCGATCAGGGTGTCGTCCGGCATTTCCGCACCATGGTTTTTACGCTGCTGACTTTTCTGCAAATGGCGCATGTCATGGCGATCAGATCCAATCGCCAATCGCTGTTTACCATCGGCGTGTTTTCCAACAAGGCTTTGTTTGGCGCCGTATGCCTGACGGGTGTCCTGCAGTTGGCCCTGGTGTATGTGCCTTTTCTCCAGAAGTTCTTCCAAACGGTGCCGTTATCGGCCCTGGATTTGACAATATGCATCCTGCTCAGTACCAGCGTATTCTGGGCCGTTGAATTGGAGAAGTTCGTGGTTCGTCGCAGAGAATGCATTCCGGCGTCCGGCTCGGATCCACTCCCAGGGTGATGCGCTCGGAAGGTCGGCTATGGGCGGCCATGTCGGTTATACCAGTCCCATTGACGACACATCCCCCTTGAATGACCATGACCTCGGCCATGGATCAGAGGGTATATCGGAGACGGAAACGAGTCCGGCAAAAAAACCGTTTTTTTCTTGTTGCATTCGGGGGGGTAAGCTATTATCCATTTTTAGACGTTTCCCTGTAAAGATACACATTTTTGCGTGTATCTTTTGGTAGGGCGCGCAGTCCCTTTCTGACTGGGTTGCGGGCACAAGCCCACCTTGGGTGGCATTAGGCGATGCCTGCCTGGGCAGTTACGGTATGCAAATTAACAGGAGGGACAGGTGGTGGAAAACGGACGACGGAAGCTCAAACCTTTCACGGATCGAGGTGAAAATGAATAGGTTTATTTCGCTTTTTGCCATACTCATTCCTGTAAATATATTTATCTTTTCGGCAATAGAAATCCAAGCGGCATATCCGGCAGGATGGAGATATAGGCAGGTGATAACTGTGACTGGAACCAATTTCAGCCATGATATGACGAACTTTGCAGTACTGGTAAGTTATACCAATGCCAACTTGAAAAGTGTGGCCAACGGAGGGCACGTTACGCAGGACGACGGTGGCGACATCAGGTTTCACAATGCGGCGGATACGCAGTTGAGCCATGAAATTGAAAAGTACGTTGCCACCAACGGCAACTTGATTGCGTGGGTGAAAGTCCCTTCCATTTCATCGAATACCGACTTTACGTTGAATATGTATTACGGAAGCGCGGAAGCAGGAGACCAGTGGAACGCGACGAATACGTGGGAAACAAATGCTATGATGGTTCAGCATTTCAATGAAACGTCGGGCGGCATTAACTACGATTCCACGGCATACACGAATCATGGCACGATAATCGGCGCAAGTCTGATAACCACGGGACAAGTGGATGGCGCGGACAGTTTTGACGCAATAGATGATTATGTAAATGCTGGGAATGGAGCGAGTTTGGATATTACCAATACAGTTACGGTGACGGTGTGGATATTTTACACGGGAGCTAGTCGAAGCTGGATTTTAAGTAGAGATTTGAGCTCTAGTTATGGCTATCAACTTGGTATAGAAAGTTCTCGAAAGATGACAATTTCCATTGGTAATGGGAGTGGTTATAATGTAGTTACGGCAAACGAAGTCGAACAAACCAACGTATGGACGCATATCGCCGCAACGTATATCATCAGTGCAAGTAATATAACAAGTGTAGCGTTATTTAGAAACGGAACTCTAGTTAAAAGCGGCCCGATATTAAGGATTATTAATAATGGTGTTAATGCCGTTTTGATTGGGAGTTATTCTCGGTTTGGCACTTATTGGTTTAATGGTCTGATCGACGAATTACGAATCCACAATCGCGCATTAAGCTTGGGAGAAATAACGGCGCAGTACAACAATCAGGTTTTGCCGTCGGCATTTTACAGCGTGGGGGCGGAACAGCAACGTCTGAATAAAGGGACAATTATTTCAGTATGTCTTGTTTCAGAGTGAAATGGACAATTCAATCCCATGAGTTATAGATATTCAGATAAATAATTTCCCATCGATCCGGCAACAAGCTCGCTCAACCTCTGGTTGAACGAGCCTTGTGCCGCCTTCTTCCCGCTGGAAGCGGGACAAGCTCGAACCGCCTCAACACCCCTGTAACTGAGAACGTGTGAAAAAATCGAGTTATCCATTGCAAAGAGCGGTCGCGACGAAGCGCGACCCTCCATTTTGTTATGAAATTAGCTTGGTTTGGTCGATGGAGGGACACGCCTTTGTGTCCGGCCATTTTTTTCACAGTTTCTGAGGTATTACAGAAAACGCGTGAAATAAATTGACTCTCTGCCCCGGGAATTCTATCATGCCCCGCGTTTGCTGTTCTTTCTTTGTACGGGATAAGCGGAGTTTAATCGGTCAACATGTTCGACTTATAATCCGCGCCTTCAGGCGCATCAGGGAGGAAATCAGACGATGAAACGGATTGGGCAATGGGCAACATGGCTGGTGATGGCGGTGTTGGTATTTGGCGTGGGGTCTGGCGCATGGGCGGGGGAAGCTGATATTAATCTACCGGATTTGAAAGCGGTCACCTTCAATGTCCTCGGCATGCCCGTAAGCGGGATGCTCTTGCTGTATGTCGGGCTCGTGGTCTGCGTCATCGGGTTGATCTTCGGCCTGATTCAATATGCCCAGACCAAAGCCATGCCGGTGCATGAATGCATGAGCTCGGTGTCGCAGACGATCTGGGAAACCTGCAAAACCTACCTCTTTCAGCAAGGCAAGCTCCTGATGATCCTGTGGGTGCTCATCGGCGCCTGCATGCTGTATTATTTCGGCGTGCTCCAGCAGAAGAGCGCTTTTCACATCATCATCATCCTGCTGGCGTCCATCTTCGGTATCCTGGGATCCTACGGGGTCGCCTGGTTCGGCATCCGGATTAATACGCAGGCTAATTCCCGCTCGGCCTTCGCCGCCCTGCGCGGTAAACCGTGGCTGGCGCTGGCCATCCCGATGAAGTCCGGGATGAGTGTCGGTCTCCTGCTGGTCAGCGTGGAGCTCTTCTTTATGATCTGTATCCTGGCGTTCCTGCCGAAGGATCTGGCGGGTCCCTGTTTCATCGGATTCGCCATCGGCGAGTCGCTCGGCGCCAGTGCCCTCCGTATCTGCGGCGGAATTTTTACCAAGATCGCCGACATCGGGTCGGACCTGATGAAGATCATCTTCAAGCTCCCGGAGGACGATCCGAAGAACCCCGGGGTCATTGCCGACTGCACGGGCGACAACGCCGGCGACAGCGTCGGACCGACCGCCGACGGATTCGAGACCTACGGGGTAACGGGCGTGGCCTTGATCGCTTTACTGGCGCTGGCCCTGGTGAATAACCCCCTCCTCTGCGGCCAGTTGATTGTTTGGATTTTCGTCATGCGTATTCTCATGATTCTGACCTCGCTGGCTTCGTATTTCATCACTGAAAAAATCTCGGCCGCAAAATACCGTGAGGCCGACGAGTTCGACGCGGAAAAGCCGCTTACCAACCTTGTTTGGATCACCTCGCTGATCTCGGTGGCGGTGACCTTCGTGGCCAGCAGGCTCCTGCTGTCGCCGGCGGAGTACGGCAACCTGTGGTGGGTGCTGTCGGTGATTATCAGTTGCGGCACGCTGGCCGGCGCTCTGATCCCGGAGTTCACCAAGGCCTTTACCAGCACGAATTCGCGGCACGTCAAGGAGGTCGTAATCTCCGCCAAGCAGGGCGGGGCCTCGCTGGATATTCTATCCGGGTTTGTGGCCGGTAATTTTTCGGCGTTCTGGGAAGGTTTGCTGATCCTGGGCCTCATGTTTGTCAGCTACCTTATCTCGCGGCATCCGGACCTGCTTGCCATAATGCCCACCACACCGGTTGACCTTACGTTTGCCACACCGATTTTCGCGTTCGGACTGGTGGCATTCGGGTTCCTGGGCATGGGGCCGGTGACGATTGCCGTGGACAGTTTCGGGCCGGTCTCAGACAACGCCCAGTCGGTTTATGAATTGAGCCAGATCGAATCCCGGCCCGGTATCAAGGAGGAGATCAAGCGCCTGTTCGGCTTCGATCCCGACTTTGAAAAGGCCAAGCTGTGCCTGGAGAAAAACGACGGGGCCGGCAACACCTTCAAGGCGACCGCCAAGCCGGTGCTGATCGGCACGGCGGTGGTGGGCGCGACCACGATGATCTTCGGTATCATCCTGCTCCTGGATGCCAAGTACGGCGGCGTGGTCAGCAAGCTGAGCCTGGTCCAGCCGGAAATCATCCTGGGCCTCCTGATGGGCGGCGCCGTGATTTATTGGTTCACCGGCGCCTCCACCCAGGCCGTGGTAACCGGCGCCTACCGCGCCGTGGTCTATATCAAGGAACACATCAAACTGGACAGCGCGACCGCCTCCATCAAGGACAGCAAGGAGGTTGTCCGTATCTGCACCATGTATGCCCAGAAGGGCATGATCAACATCTTTGTGACGATCTTCTGCCTGGCGCTGGCCCTGCCGTTTTTCAACGCGTATTTCTTTATCGGCTACCTGGTTGCCATTGCCTTCTTCGGCCTGTTCCAAGCCATCTTCATGGCCAACGCCGGCGGCGCCTGGGATAATGCCAAGAAAATCGTGGAAGTTGATCTGCGGATGAAGGGCACCGAATTGCATGCCGCCAGTGTCGTGGGCGACACCGTCGGTGATCCATTCAAGGACACCTCTTCGGTGGCCATGAACCCGGTGATCAAGTTCACCACGCTCTTCGGCCTGCTGGCCGTCGAAATTGCGGTGACAATGCCGGACACTTGGGTCAAGCCGGCGGTTGGCGCGTTCTTCTTTGTGGTTGCCCTGGTCTTCATCTACCGATCGTTCTACTCAATGCGGATTCCGGAAGAGAAGTCGGCGGCGTAGAGGTCAGAGTTACAGAGCCCCAGAGCCTCAGGGGGAAAATGTGCAGAGGTCAGTAGTCAGAGCGGAAAACCGGACGAAGCAGACCCTGTAATATTCCGGATTCCTGCTCCGACTGACCTCTGCCCATCTGATTTCTGAGGCTCTGATCTCTGGCTTCTGGAGTTCTGATGAAAATAACTTTCTTAGGTACCGGAACTTCCATCGGCGTACCAGCTATCGGCTGTTCCTGTACGGTGTGCGTGTCTGCGGATTCGCGCAATAAGCGGCGCCGTGCCAGCCTGTACGTGGAGGCTGCGGGACTGCACATGATCATTGACACCCCTCCGGATTTCCGCGACCAAGTGCTGACGTTCAAGGTCCCGCGGGTGGATGCCCTGCTTTATACCCACAGCCATACCGATCATATCGTGGGGTTTGACGATATCCGCCGGTTCAACGTCATTCAGAAGCAGGCTATTCCGGTCTATGGTTCCGCCGCTACGTTGGGCGATCTGACTCGCATTTTTCCCTATGTAATCCGGCAGGCTCCATCAGGAGTTACGTATCCCCGTGTGGAATTACGGCCCATAGCGGGGCCATTTCGGATCGGAGAAGTCGCGGTGGAGCCGATTCCGGTTGAACATGCCGATCTCCCGACGATCGGTTTCCGGTTGCAGGCGGAAGGGCATGCCGTGGCCTATGTGCCGGATTGTCATGCCATGGACGAGGCCACGATCCGGAGCTTGACCGGCCTTGACGTCATGATCCTTGACGCGTTGCGCCCGGAATTCCATCCGACCCATTTCAACCTTGCGGAAAGCATTGCGATCCTTCAGCGGATCGGCGCCCGCCGGTCCTTCATCACCCACATTGGTCACCAGATGAGCCACGAGCAGGCCCAGCAGGCGCTTTCAACCGGCATGACTGTCCCCCACGACGGCCTGACGATCAATCTGTAATGCGGCGAGAAAGATGAAAAAAGTTGGAACAAATTGGCATTGCCAGACGTCCATATGAATAAAGTGTTATTGGAATGCCTCAGTTACAGGGGGAATGGAGCGCAACCGAATTAGTCAGAGGGCTTCAGTTGTAGCCGCCGTTCGACAGAACGGTCCGTCAGCTGACGGACCGTTTTTCCCGCTGGAAGCGGGACAAGATCGAACCGACTCAACACCCCCCTGTAACAGAGGTATTACATGTTATTGCAGGTCAAAAAATGTGCAAATAATGGAGGGAAATTGTTATGCGTAAAAGAACAATGTTGAGTGTCGGATTGGCCCTGCTGTTGGCCGGGTCGAAGGCTTCAGCCATGGAGATCGGATTCAGCGAGGATTTTGCGCTGGCTACTAACCGTACCGTGGTACTGGGCCAGTTAATCCCAGGCACCGAAGAGTATTATTACTATACCTGCCTCAACTATCAGAATCTTGGAGCGGACGACAAGGTCGAGGCTACCCTGAAGCTCTGGCTGGCGCGCAACGGAGAAACCCAGCGCAACCGGGAGATCCGCCATCGTCAGGCGTTGCTGGGCTATGGCAAGAAACCTCAGTCCACGCTGGCATATCTCAAGCTGAATATGGGACTGTTGTTCGACCATCAGCAAGAGAAGTTCGGGCAGAAGTCCACCTTACCCACCCGGCTGGATCAAACACAGATCAGTCGCGAAACGCTGACCGCCCGGGCCTTGGCGGAAAGCGTCAATACGGTTAATAGGTTTGAGAATTCGGCATTCGAATTCCTTGCGGCCATGAATCTTGACGGCGAGCGCCGGCGCGACCTGCTGCGGCGCTTACAGCGCCCGGTCTATCCGAACCTGGTTAAATTGGTGGTTGACGATCTCGGCTTCCGGAACTCCCAACCTTTCGGTAGTTTTCCCATTCACCGCCAGCTCTTGCTCGCCCAGCTCGACGAACTGCTGACCCTCAAGCCGGACCTCTTGAATGAGGCCAATTTCGTCAATATTTATCTCTCCAAACTCCAGCCCGGTCCGGACGTGGATTGGCCGCATGATATCGCGGCCCGGGATGCGTTGCTCAATCGTCAGTGGACTTTCGTCCAAAAGCTGGCGCCAGTGCATAATTCGCTCAAACTTAACATTCTCTACCAGCGGCTGGCGCATGACCGCGCCCAAGGCAAGTACGACAAAGCGCGGTTCATGGAATACATATCCATCCCGCGTTCAGCTTCTTATGTGAACCCGAAGTATCTTGAAAACCCCCAGTTCCGCGACAGCCAGGCCAGGTATGGCATGGATTTCTCGGCCGTCACCCTGATGCCGGTGGTGACGGGTGACGAAGCGCTCATCCGCGATTATCTGGCGCATTTCTTTGTAACCGAGGAGAGTTATCTGCCTTACCAGGAATACCTGCGGGATACCTATCTCCGGGAGGTGCTCGCCGAAACCAAGATTCTAAAGGGGATCGGCGACATGGAAAAATGGTATTCGCTCCTTAATGATCCGGGCAAGTACCAAGCCCTCAAGGAGCGCATCGAAATCGAATTCGCGCCGGTGAATAAAAACTTCTTCACCCTGGCGGAACCCGTGACGCTGGAAGTGGATATCAAGAACGTGAAGACCCTTATCGTGAAAGTCTTCGAGATCAACACCTTCAATTACTACCGCGACAAGCTCGCGCCGATCACCACGGCGATCGATCTCGACGGGTTGGTGGCCGGTCGTGAGGAGGTCAAGACCTACGACGATTCGCCGCTGCGGCGAATCCGGAGCAAGTTCGATTTTCCCGATCTAAACCGGCCCGGGCTGTTTGTCGTCGAATTCATCGGCAACGGCAAAAGCAGCCGGGCGCTGGTGCAAAAAGGCGCCTTCCGTTATCTGGAACGGGTCGGCGCCGCCGGCCACGTGCTGACGATCCTCGACGAGCAGAACCGCAAGGTCGAGAATGCTTCCCTCTGGCTGGCGGGACATGCGTACCAGGCCGACACCAGCGGCCTGATCACCGTGCCGTTCAGCGCCAAGCCGGGCCGCCAGCCGATCCTGATCAGTCAGGCCGGTTTCACCATGCTCGAGCATTTTGAACACCAGGCAGAAAACTATGCCCTGGCCGCCGGCATCTACGTTGACCGCGAGGCGCTGTTGAAGCGCAATAAAACGCGGGTCATTCTGCGCCCCCTGCTCACCGTGAACGGTATGCCGATTGCGCTCACGCTCCTGGAGGAGCCCAGGCTGGAGATCGAAGCGACCGATGCGGAAGGCATCAAAACCACCAAGGAAGTCCAGGACCTGAAGCTCTCCGCCGAGCAGGAATACGTTTATGAATTCCAGGTGCCGGAGAACCTGTTCCAGCTTTCCTTCACGCTCAAAGGCAAGGTCCAGAATATGAGCCGGAACCAGAAGGTTGACCTGGCCGATGGCCGGAACTTCCAACTCAACCAGCTCGATGCCACCGCCAAAATCGAAGACCTGCACTTCATCCGCGCGCCCGAGGGGTATTTCCTGCGCTTGCTCGGCAAGAACGGCGACCCGAAGAGCGATCGGCCGGTAAACTTGGAGTTAAAACATCGCGATTTTGTCAACCCCGTCAACGTCAGCCTGCAGACTGACACGGAAGGCCGGGTGGCGCTTGGCACGCTGAACGACATCATCACAGTGAAGGCGACCGGGCCGGAAGGCACGGCGCATACCTGGACCCTGCCCCGCGACCGCTGCGCCTTGCCGGCGACAATTCACGCCCGCGCCGGCGAGAAGATCGCTGTCCCCGATATGGGCGCTGCGGCCAAGCTTACCCTGCTCGAAAAACGCGGCGCCACGTATGTGCAGGACTGGTCCAAATCCCTTGCAAGCGGCGATGGTTTTATCACGATCGCGGAACTGCCTATGGGCACTTTTGAGCTGTGGCTGAAGGAAGTGGACCAGGTGATCACCCTGCAAGTGACCGAAGGCGAAGTACGCAACGGTTACATCATGGGCGGCAACCGCCTGCTCGAGGTTAAAAACCCGGCGCCCTTGCAGATCGGTAACATCCAGGCCAAGGACGACCAAGTGACGATCGCCATCCGCAACGCCACGCCGCTCACGCGGGTCCATGTGGCGGCGGCGCGTTTCCTGCCGGCTTATTCGCTTTTCGACGCGCTTAACATCGGCGCCACCGCCATTCCGCGGGAAATCCGTCCGGGCCACCAGGAATCGCTTTATGTTTCCGGCCGCGAGCTCGGCGATGAATACCGCTATATCCTCGAACGGAAATACGCCCGGAAATTCCCGGGTAATCTGCTCGCCCGGCCCAGCCTGCTCTTGAATCCCTGGGCCGTGCGGACAACCGAGACCGCCACCGAAAATCTCCAGTGGGGCGGGGCATATGCCAGCCGGTCGTCTAGGGGAGAAAGGGAGGGTATTAGTTATGACCATGGTAATGCATCCGGCAAAGAGCCGGCCATCGGTGATTTCTTTGCCAACCTGGATTTCCTGGCGGGGCCGGCAGTTGTGCTGGCCAATCTCAAGCCTGATGCGGAAGGCGTGGTAACCATCCCGCGCACGGCGCTCGGGGCCGGCCAGCAGGTCCGGGTGGTCGCGCTGAACGCGAATAACGCGGTCTATCGCGAGCTGATTTTGCCTGAGGCGCCGCTGGCAACCCGGGATCTGCGCCTGGCCAACGCGCTCGATTCGGGCAAGCATTTCACCGAGCAGAAGCAGGTTTCGCTGGTCACAGCCAATCAGGAATTCGTGATCCCGGATGTTGCCGGCTCCAAGGTTGAACTCTACGACACCCTGCCCAAGGTGTACGGGTTATATGTGACACTCAGCGGCGATGCCACGCTCCAGGAGTTTGGCTTTATCAATGACTGGCCGAAACTCAAGCCGGAGCAGAAACGCGAGAAGTTTGCCAAGTATGCCTGCCACGAATTGAACTTTTTCCTTTATCAAAAAGATCCGGATTTCTTTGCCAAGGTTGTTCAGCCGTACCTGCGGAATAAGAAGGACAAGACCTATCTTGACCGCTGGCTGATCGGCGACGACCTGGGCGCCTGGCTTAAACCGTGGGCCTATGGCCGGCTGAATATCTTCGAACGCATTCTGCTCGCGCAGAAGATCAAGGACGAGAATTCGGCCACCGCGCAACATATCAAAGATCTGCAGGATATGATTTTGCCCGATCTTGACCGGCTGAACGAACTCTTCCTGACCGCGATCAAGGGCCGTGCGCTGGAAACCAAATCGGATATCCCGGGGATGAAGGGGATGATGATGCCGGCGGCGGCGGAAGAGGTGGGTGCGGGTCGGCAGTTAGACATTGGTGTCCCATTAGCCTCTATTACTGAATCCTCTGATGAAAGTAATAAGGAGGGCGCAATAAGGGATATGAAGAAGACATCAAAAAACGGCTTAATAGCTAAAGTGGAATCGTCAAAAAGGTTGCGGGCGGATAAGCCTATGGCCAAATCAGTGCAGGAGAGGCAGGAGGGTGGTGCGCGTGAACAAGAATTATTGCTTGATGTGGCGGAAAAAAAGTTCGACACCGCCCGGCGCGAAACTCAGCGCCAGTTGTACCGGAAACTTGAGAAGACCCAGGAATTGGCGGAGAACAACTATTATCACCAGCTCATTGAAAAACAGAATGCCGAACTGGTGAAGGTCAATCCCTTCTGGCTGGATTATGCCCGGCATGGCGCGGGGGGCTTCTTCTCAACCCACCTGGCCGAGGTGGCGCCGAATTTCACCGAGATGATGCTCGCACTGGCCGTGCTGGATCTGCCGTTCGAGGCCCCGGCGGTTGAGACCGTCAGCCAGGGCACCGGCCTGACGCTCAAGTCCGGGAATTCGCTGGTCGCCTTCCACCAGGAGATCAAGGAAAGCACGCCGGCCAGGAATGCGCCGCCAATCATGATCAGCCAGAATTATTACCGCGCCAGCGACCGGTATCGCACGGAGAATGGCGAACGGTTCGACAAATTCGTGACTGAAGAATTTCTGGCGCAGGTGGTTTATGGCTGCCAGGTGGTCCTCACCGATCCGGCCTCCTCCCCCGAAAAACTGGACGTGCTCCTGCAAATCCCCAAGGGCGCGATCCCGGTCCAGGGCGGGTTCTACACCCGGAGCCGGCCGGTCCAGCTCCAGCCGTTTTCAACGCTGACGCTGGAATATTATTTCTATTTCCCGCAGGCAGGCGAGTATCCGCATTTCCCCGCCCATGTGGCCAAGAAGGAGCAGTTCGTTGCCGCGGCCCAACCCAAGGCGCTGAAGGTGGTCGAGACACCGAGCAAGATCGACACCACCTCCTGGGATTACGTCTCGCAGAATGGCGAGCCGGAAGAAGTGCTGGCATTTCTGAACAACGATAATCCCGCGCGGCTGAACCTCGATCGGATCGCCTGGCGGATGCGCGACAAGGATTTCTTCAGCAAGGTCACGGAACTGCTGGCCCGCCGGCACGTTTACAACAATGTGCTCTGGTCCTACGGCATCTTTAACAATGCCCCGGCAGCGATCCGCGAATTTCTCCAGCATTCGGATGCTTTCCTGGCCCAATGCGGGCGCTACCTGGACTGCGAGCTCGTGACGATCAACCCGGTGGTCCGCAAGAGCTACCAGCACTTGGAATACAGTCCACTCGTCAATGCCCGCGCTCACCAGGTGGGCAAGCGGCGCCAGATTTTTAACGAGTGCCAGGCGGCCCAATACCAGAACCTGCTCGATGTTCTCAGCTACCGGCCGCAACTCGACCAGGACGATCTGCTGTCCGTCACTTACTACCTGCTGTTGCAGGACCGGATCGACGAGGCCCGGCAGTTCTTCGCCCGGGTTGATCCCAGGCAAATCGCGACCAAGATCCAATACGATTATCTCCAGGCCTACCTGGACTTTTATACCCCCGAACACAAACAGGCGCGGCGGATTGCCGAGGCCTATCGCGACTACCCGGTGGATCGCTGGCGCAACTTGTTTGCCGGCGTGCTGGCCCAGCTTGACGAACTTGAAGGCAAGGGCCCGGCGGTGGTTGACAAGGAGAACCGCGATCAGCAGCAGACGCAAATGGCGGCCACGGAAACCTCCTTCGAATTCGCCATCGAGTCGCGCAAGGTGACCGTCAACTACCAGAACCTCCAAGAGGCGGTGGTCAACTATTACCTGATGGATATCGAGTTGCTCTTCTCGCGCAATCCGTTCGTTCAGCAGCAGGCCGGCCAGTTCGCCTACATCCGGCCGAACCGCACCGAAACGCTCAAGTTCCCCGCCGGCGGCAAGCCGTTGATCTTCGATCTGCCCAGGGAATTTCAGAACGCCAACGTGATGGTTGAGATCATCGCCGGCGGGGTGAAGAAAAGCCGGCCTTACTTTGCCAACTCGCTGGCCCTGCAGGTTATCGAGAACTATGGCCAGCTCAAGGTCGCTAACCAGAAAAGCGGCGCGCCGCTGGCGCAGGTTTACGTTAAGGTCTTTGTGCGTCTGAAGAACGGCCAGGTTAAATTCTACAAGGACGGCTATACCGACCTGCGTGGCCGCTTCGACTATGCCTCGCTCAACACCAACGAGATTGACCAGGCCGATAAATTCGCCCTGCTCATCATGTCCGAGACCGACGGCGCGGTGATCCGCGAGGCCAGTCCGGCGAAACAGTAGGCCTGGCCTATTGTAGGGCGCGAGCTTGTCGTCACCGGGGTTGGAGGAGGGCCATGACCAAGGTCCGGCCCTACGAAGCCGTCGTTCAACAAGCTCAGAGGAATCACCCGCCATGAACCATGCCGGAATTTGACAAGCTTGATAGGATGGCTGCCACATCGCTTCTTCGTAAGTATTAATTCAGGACTTGACATTAGGAACATTATGCTGTAGTTGTTGGACAATAAATTACCCATAATATCTATAACCTGTTAATTGATAGAGTAATACTGGAGACAATAGTGAGGACATTTGAGCGGACACATAGTTGGCTTAAGTTTATTGCCGATTTACATCAGGCGTCCCCATCCTTATGGATCGCTCTAGGAGAATGTCAGTCTAAATGTGAGCATATTTCACATGTGCCTCTGCGTCCGGATACAGCGGATAATCTCTACAAGCTGTATCTGGCAAAGGGGGCTGCTGCAACGACCGCCATCGAGGGGAACAGTCTTTCGGAAGAACAGGTTCGACAACATCTGGAAGGTAAGCTGAAATTGCCACCTTCCCAACAGTATCTTCAAAAGGAAGTGGACAACATCATCCAAGCCTGTAATGCCATTTTGAAAGCTATTAGTGACGGTAAAAATCCATCGCTGGATGCCGCCTGGATGCTGGATTTGAATCGTCGGATTCTGGAAGGACTATCGTTGGAGCCTGAAGTACAACCGGGGGAGATTCGAACTCATAGCGTTCTGGTAGGGCGTTATCGAGGTGCGCCGGCGGAGGATTGCGATTTTCTGCTGGCGAAACTCGCTGAGTGGTTGAACGGCGATGATTTCAAACCGGCGCCGGGACTTGAGATCGCCTATGCCACCCTCAAGGCTGTTATCGCGCACCTCTACTTGGCGTGGATTCATCCGTTTGGTGACGGAAATGGTAGAACCGCACGCCTCATTGAATTTCAGATTCTCATCACCTCGGGCGTGCCTGCCCCTGCTGCACACCTGCTGAGTAATCACTACAATCAAACTCGCGCGGAATATTATCGGAGACTTGATCATGCGAGCCGGTCGGGCGGAGATATTCTTCCCTTTGTCACTTATGCGGTGCAGGGATTCCTTGACGGATTGAAGTCTCAGCTTGAATTCATCTGGGCGCAACAATGGGACGTGATATGGCGGAATTATGTGCATGAAATGTTTCGAGACCGAGTGGGGCATACCCATGTGCGGCGTCGGCATCTAGTGCTTGATCTTTCACGTGTGGAGAAATCTGTTCCCATTTCTGAGATCACGCAGGTTAGCCCTCGTGTTGCCGAGGCCTACGCCCGTAAGACCAGAAAGACCCTGATGCGGGATTTGAACGAACTGGAGCGGATGAAGCTTGTGAAAAGAGGGCCGCAGGGATATCGCGCCCTGCGAGAGCAGATTTTGGCCTTCTTGCCGATAAAAAGTGAGATAATAATCGATACCTATAACGGCTAATGAAGTCTCCCAGATGAAGACACTTAAAATAGCAAGAAGATACGCAGAAGACAATGATGCCAAGTTGTTTTATGGCGATTGTCGCTCTCTATTGAAGCAGATTCCAGACAACACCGTTCAATTGGTTGTGACGTCACCCCCTTACAACGTGGGGAAATCGTATGAGAGGCGGCAGACCTTGGAGGAGTACCTGACTCTTCAGAGACAGGTAATCAGGGAATGCGTGCGGATATCATGGTTCGCGGACTCAGGCGGGTGTGTTTACGAACCAGTCTCCGATTCCTGAATCACGGCGGCTTGGCGCAGGCGGGCGATGAACGCGCTGAGCAGTTTATTCTTTTCGGCAATGATCAGCGCCAGCCGGATGTGTTCGCGGATCATGGCGGGGGGCGGCTGTGATTCCGGCGGAGTATCTTTGCCAAGAAACTCGTGGGCGTGATCCTTGAGATACGCGGTGACCACGTCATCCGTCGGCTTGGGACAGGAGGCCGTGATCTGTTCGATCAGTTTTTCCGTTTGGCGCGCTTCCTGGACTTGCCGGCGCAGGGCTTCAGGCGATAGCTTCAGTTTTTTCAGATGGGCCTGGAATCCAACTGTGCCGCCGCAGGCCCGGGTCAATTTGTCCACGGCCTGGTCAACTTCCTCCGGGGACACCTGGATGTTTTGGCGGCGCGCCTCGCCGAGCAGCAGCAGGCGGCCGATGGCATAATCCAGCGCCTGGCGCTGAAGTGAACGGGAATGCCGGGAGAGTTCTTCCGGCGCAAGATGGCCGTGGAACGCTTTGAGCAGACGCTGGTATTCCAGTTCTACCAGTTCTTTCGATATTGGCTTGCCGTTGACGGTCAGGTTCATAATGGCTTTGGAAATAACCCGCGGAATACACTGAATGGAGTGCGGGAGCCAGCGCTCCCGCTTTGCTTTCCGCGAAGCCATTGCTTCGCGGTGGAAAGGCGGTAGCGCCGGCTACCGCAATCCAAAATTGGATGACCTGAATATAAAAATATTATTTTCCAATTATCCGCTCTTTCTTCCGTGGTTTCTGTGGGCAATCATCTTCGTTTCGGTCTCCACCCATTCATGGTACTTGCCATAGGCGGCCGTAATCGGCGTGACGAGAATTTCGGGCACCTCGTAGGGGTGATGGCGCTTGATGAAGGCCATCAAGGGCGCGGCGAGTGCGGCGCGGGTTTTGGCCAGCACCAGATATTCCGGCGCGGATTCCACCCGGCCCTTCCACCGGTAAATACTGTGGATGGGCATGAATTGGACGCAGGCTGCCAGCCGGGATTTAATGATCGCGCCGGCCAGCTTCTGGGCCTCCGCCTTCGATGCCACAGTGGTGTTGACGATAACGAGGAGTTCAGTCTTGCCATCTTTCTTGTTCTTTAATCTTCCACTCACCATCCACCCTCAACCTTCCACTCATCTTTTAGGATCAATCCACTCGTCCCCCGCCGTTAAAGGCGCGGCTGGGAAGGTTGCCGTGCCAGATGAGGTTGGCGTGCTGGAGCTGTCGGCATTCTTCCCGGGCCGGCGGACGGTAGAATAGACGGAACTGATCGGACCATTCGCCCAGGCCGGTGATGGCCCGCGGGGGCTCCTTGCCTTGACGGACAAACCACTGCGGGTCGCGCAGATCGATTCGGATGGAATATTTTTCGCCGGGTTTCAGGACATGCACGTCGGCGTCGGTCGGCGCCGGTCGTTGTTGGTCGGCACTGGTCCAAGCCCAATTATTACGACTCCAGCCCCGGATGGTATCGGGTCCCAGGTCGATGGATTTCCCCTGCGGCAAGTCCACCACGGCAATAGCATTCGATGAGGCGTTCATCAAGGTCAGCGTTGCCGCCACGACAACGCGGTTGGTCACCGTCCGGTTCGATAGATTATTCGTGGCCGTCTGCTCATCATTCTCGATCGCCAAGCCGATACCGATCGGGCTCCAGCGATGGCCTTTGAGCACACTCTTGCCGTTGCCGGATACGGCCACTTCCATTTCGAGCGGAATCTGGATCTCGCCTTCGCTCCGGCCGCGTTCCAAGTCCAGCCCTTTGCCTTGTTCAACGAAGTATGCCTCCAGGCCATACCGGATGCTCAGATTGGCACCCCCCTGGCCGGCGCGTCCGCGGAGTACCACCTCGGCGTCGGCCGGTTTCCGGTCCGAGACATAGTCGAGCGAGGCGAGGTCGCCGTGCATTTTCAGCGCGGCATAGACCTTGATGTCTTTGCGGGTTGAGCCGTCCTGTTTTTGCGAACGCAATCCATCGCGCGATTGGTTGGTGGTCGCATGCCCGATTTCATAATCGAGGCGGACGAAATCGCCGCGGAACGCATCGCGCGGATCAATGGGTGCGGTGCGCAGATAGATGGTCCGGCCAGTGCGGAAAATCAGCTCGCGTTCCGTGGCCATGTAGGCCAGCACGAGGCATTGCAGGGCGGCGCCGCCGATGACGATCCAGGTTTTCATGTAATTTTACACTTCTTCGTTCGCGCGTAGAGGTATCCCTCGGCGAAAATAACGGCCCCGATGATAATAAAAACCAAACCGCGGATGAATAAGCTGTCGAAGATGTCGAAGTAGCGGGCCACGGCCAGTGCGATCAGTAAAATGGATCCGGTGATGGCGGCGCCCGGTTGGGTTTGGCGGCAGCCGCGCGCCATCAGGGCCAAGGCGAAAGCGAGGAGCACCAGGTTGCAGGGCGCTGACAAGAACCAGCCCCCGAAGGTTGCCGGCCATAGAATGCCGCACAACACCAGCAGAACCACGAGCGGGGCGAGGTAGATCTCAAAGCCGGGAGCGTCCGGGTCGGGGTCATTCCCAACGAGGATACGCTTCCACAACACCATGAGCCACGCAAGCAGGGTGAGGATAAAGGGCGCCAGCCACGCAACCCGGACCCAACCCGTGAGTTCGTGTTCAATGTGCAGGATGTGACGATGCATATCCGGGAAGCAGAGCAGGTAAAGCGTCACATAAAAGATGGTCCAGCCGAAGATACCGAAGACGGGGGCCGACTCGGGGAATCTGCCATACATCCTGACGAGAAACCGAAGCGCAATCCAGAGGACGCCCAGGTTCAGAATCGTGCAGAAGATCAGCCAGGGATGATGATCAATATCCGGCAGGGTAAAAATGATTGAGATGGTAAATGCGAGCAGGAGAACACCCAGGAGGAGTCGCGACTTCCGCCACCAGGCCATTCCGCCCAGGACCCCGGCCAGCAGAAGTGGTGCGGCAAGCATGAGCGTATCAAATTCAATCCGTTCGACGCCGCACCAGGTCGTCAGGAGAATAGCGGCAAGAATGGCCTGTGGAATGGACGGCATGACCAGCCCCAGCACAAGGGCGCCCAGCCCCCAGATCAGAAACGCATTCGGGAAATGTTCCTCGATGTGATAAATCTGGGCCACCAGCCAGATGCCGGCGCCGAACAGCATGGTGCCGAGGAGGCAAAGCCCTTCGCCCAGGTTCCTGAAGCGCGCGCTGGCCAGAAACAGGCGTAATCCAAGCCCATGCACGGCGGCCAACGTGCCGAGCACCAGCGCCAACTTGGCGAACTTGGGAATCGCATGCCAGTTGTAGGCGAAAAGGAGAATCACGCCCAGCCCGGTGATGACGGCGCCAAGCGAGGAAAAGACAATCATCCCCCACGCGGTGCCGGATTCGGCAACGGGGTATCTCCGGCGAAGAGTTTCGGCCTGGGCTGGGGAAACCAAACCATCCCGCGACCACAAATCGATCTCGCCCCGAATCCATTGATGTAATTGCTGAAGCGACATGGTTTATCTCAATAACCAAGAGCATATTGCCTGGCCGTCGGCGAGTCAAGTGGAAGGATCCGAATCCTGTCCAACGAGAGAAGCGATGGGCATCAAAACCAAAGGATATACAAAAGGGAAGCACTTATCGCCCTTCGGACGGATTTATTGGTAGGGCGGCCACAGTCCCTTGGCCGCCGTTCTTGGTCCCGACTCTCAGAGAGGTCGTCCGGTCTGATCCGAAAAAAAGACGGCACGCCGCAAGTGGCGGCCTTACAACGACTTTAAAATCCTATCCATTGAATTACGGTAACGCCGACTTTACGTCGGTTATGTTTAGGCGAGGCGCGCTTGACACAATCGCTGCGGAAAGTCATCATGCCAGTTAGTTTTCAATGGAGCAAAATGGCCCGCCCCGCGGCGGGGCGGACTTTAATGGATTGAAAATAAAGCCATAGCCGGTATACTCGCCTGCAATCCGTCAGCCGACGGATAGCACTGCGGGCAGGAAACCGGCTCTACCAGCATAAAGCGTCAGGAGGTAGAGCAGGCTTTACGCCTGATATTTTCAGGGGAGAAAGCCCATGCATTTCAAGGTCATCGGCTGTCATGCGCTTCGGCGCGAGTTATACGCCTGCGCAGCCCGGTCGCCGCACCTAGTGGATGTGATCATGCTGCCGCAAGGGTTGCATGAACAGCCCGATATACTCCGGCAGGAAGTCCAGCGTGAAGTTGACGCGCTGCCGATGGCGCAGCGCCGCTCCCGGCAGGAACTTTGTGACGGGGCTGTAGAATCTGACCGCCCCTTTGACGCCATCCTGCTGGGGTATGCCCTGTGCAGTAATGGTACGGCCAATCTCAAGGCCGGAAGTAGTCCCCTGGTGATCCCCCGGGCACACGACTGCATCAGTCTCCTGCTCGGGTCGCGGAAGCGATACCAGGACTATTTTGACCGGCATCCGGGCACCTATTGGTACAGCAGTGGCTGGATCGAGACCTGCCTCATGCCCGGCAAAGAACGCTATGAACAAACCCTGGCGTATTATGCCCGGTTGTATGGAGAGGATAACGCCCAGTACCTCATGGATCTTCAGTCCGACTGGTACCAGGCCTACCATCGGGCGGCGTATGTTGACTGGGGGTTTCCCAACCGCGAGCGCGAACAGGCGTTCACCCGGAAATGCGCCGCCGATCTCGGATGGGAGTATGACGAACTCCAGGGAGATGCCGGTCTGCTCCAGCGCCTGGTGGATGGGGAGTGGCCGGAGGATGAATTCCTCATACTCCAGCCGGGGCAGATATCCGAGGCCGATCCCGCCGGCGCCGGTATCCTGAAAACCAAGAGTGATGCAACATCCCCCGGTCTTGCAGGCGAATAATTCGGTCACCCTGCTTCAAAACCGCTGTAACAGGCGTACAATGTTTTTTAGGGCAGAGAAAAAAAGTAGAATATTATTGTAACAGGCATGGAGAAGCCGGCCCTTTCTTTTGCCGAGCAGGCCGCCCGGCTACTTGATCGCGGCCTTGTTGCCGACCGTAGCGAGCTGATGGATATTCAGAATGTTGTCGAGCATAATGGCACAATGAGAATTTCTGTAAAGGCGGTAGGGCATGAAAATAACGAACTTTTTATGGGTATTGGGATTTCTGATTTGCATTGGGGGTATTTCAAATTCAGCCATGTCTAAGAACATTGTTATCTATTCGTGGAACGTAGCCGGATCTCTCGAAAAGCCTGCCGCTTTTCTCAAGAAGGCCAACCCCGACATAATCTTTCTCCTTGAGGCCGGGCCCGAGGATGGATTGAAAACATTTGCCGGTGATAAGACGTACCGTTATTCCAAAGGTTCCTACCCCTTGGCCATCGTGAGTAAACTTGCAATCGAGGACTACGAACAACTGAACCTGCCGCATCTGAGTAAGCCCGTCTTGATGAGCACCTATAAGATACAGAATCACAGTTTCACCGTCTTCGCTCTCCACCTGAAGAATGATAAAGGTTCGCCTGAGCAGGTGCGTGAAGCAAAAACCATTCTTGAAGAAGTGGAAAAAAGGACAAAAAACACAAGCACAATAATCCTTGGCGACTTCAACGCGTTGACCCGGGCGGACGGGGAGAAAGAAAACACCGCGATTATCGAATTGTTTTTAAGCCGCGGGTACGTTGACGCCTTCAAGTGCAAGAACCCGGACCGGACGGAGCCCACCAAGATTGACAGGTCCAACAAGAATAAGCGCATTGACTACATCCTGGTCTCGAAAGATTTAGTCCCCTTCCTGACTAAGTCCTACGTTCTATCCGAGACGGATAAGGACATCTCCGACCACAGGGCGGTCTGGGCCAGCTTTGACTTCCAAGCTGAGAAAATCGGAAACGTGGCCTTCAGAATAGGAGGCGGCGAAACAGCCGACAAGCCGCAGTCGAAGTGCTGGTATCACGATGGTTCATGGTGGTGCATATTGGCTGATGGCACGGGAACCTTCTTCCACGAGTTCACCAACGGCAATTGGATCAAAAAGCAGCTGGTGGATCCAAGCACATCCGGCAGGGCTGATGTATTGTGCGATGATGCCCAACTCTACGTTGTAATTTACATGGGCAATCCATCGGAGCAGTCGCTCTTCTTTAAGTATCACTACGACAAGCAGACGAAGGAATACTTGCCGGATGCCGGTTTTCCAATTCCCATTTCAGTCCCGCCGGGGCATGAAACGATGGTCATAGAAAAGGACTCTACGGGAAGAATCTGGCTTACCTACAAAGCCCAGGGCAACATCTGGGCGAGTTGTTCCGAGCCCGGGAACGAAAGGCTCTGGACGTTCCCCGGAGGTGTTATCCAACCGGATGTGAGCAACGACGACATTTCTTCAATCGTCTCGTTTCAGGGGAAAATCGGTGTCTTCTGGTCGGACCAGAAAAGACATCAATTCGGATTCAAGATTCATAAGGACGATGACCCTGCGGACAAATGGCAGCCGGTCGAAGTTGTTGACGACGAGGAATATATTGCCGATGACCACATCAACATCGCCTCAGCGAAGGACGGAAGAATCTTCGTCGTCACAAAAACGAGCAAAAACGACGTCAAACAAAACATCAAAGACCCCCTCTTGGTCTTATACGTGCGAAGCAGGGAAGGAAAATGGACCCATCATACCGTGCTAACCGTTGAAAAAAAAGGCACAAGACCCATAGTCCTCGCAGATGAAGTAAACGACAAACTATACATCCTTTATACTGACAATGAAGCAGGCGGGAGGATCCTTTACAAGAGTACCTCACTAAACAGCATGGATTTTCACGAGGAAGCAAAAGAGTTCATTTCTGTACCCGGAGTGAAACTCAACAACGTCACCAGCACCAAACAGAATATAGACAGCACTACAGGCCTCATGGCGATATGCAAAGGCGGCCACATCGGCTATTTTAATTTCATCCGATAGAGAACGGCTTGCGGTGAACCGTCATGCCTTCATCGTGCGACCGGCGGCCCACAAAGGAAGCCAACGGAATTGTGCTTCCGACGGGCAGTCAACGAAAAGATATTGGGTGAAAATTGCACGTTTCCGGGCGATTTTTAGATTTTATATTCCTGTTTTTTATTGACCTTCCAAGCTAAAAGCCTAGGATGAACGGCGCATTACTGAATCCATGCGGGATTCAGGATTAATACTATCACGGAGGAAATGAAACATGGCTATTATCGATTTCGGCGGATCGAAGGAGAACATCGTCACGCGCAAGGAATTTTCCATGGATAAAGCCAGGAAAATTCTTCGCAATGAAACCATCGCTGTCATCGGCTACGGCGTCCAGGGCCCGGCCCAGGCCTTGAACCTCAAGGACAATGGGTTTCGCGTGATCATCGGCCAGTCCAAGGCTTTCAAGCGCGACTGGAATCGCGCCCAGAAGGATGGGTGGGTCCCCGGCAAGACACTGTTCGATATCGACGAAGCCGTCCGGCGCGGGACGATCATCCAGATCCTCGTGGCGGATGCCGCCCAGAGACAAATCTGGCCGACGGTCAAGGCCAATCTGAAGAAGGGCGATGCGCTCTATTTCTCGCATGGGTTTTCCATCGTGTACAAGAACCAGACAGCCGTGATTCCGCCGAAGAACGTGGACGTTATCATGGTGGCGCCCAAAGGATCGGGCACGTCCGTGCGGCGTAATTTTCTTTCCGGCGCCGGGATTAACTCCAGCTATGCCGTCTTTCAGAACGCCACGGGGCGCGCCAAGGATCGTTGCCTGGCGCTTGGCATTGGAGTGGGGTCCGGGTATCTGTTCCCGACGACCTTCGAACAAGAGGTCTACAGCGATTTGACCGGCGAGCGTGGCATTCTCATGGGAGCCCTGGCGGGCGTCATGGAAGCCCAGTACGATGTGCTCCGGATGCACGGGCATTCCCCCAGCGAGGCGTTCAACGAGACGGTCGAGGAGTTGACCCAGAGCCTGATCCGCCTGGTGGACGAGAATGGCATGGACTGGATGTTCTCCAATTGTTCCGCCACGGCTCAGCGCGGGGCGTTGGATTGGAGGCCGAAATTCAAGAAAGCCACGCTCCCCGTATTCAAGGCCCTTTACCAGGCCGTGAAGTCGGGCAAGGAAACGGCGCGTGTCATTTCATCCTGCGGCAAGCGAAACTACCAGCAATTGTTGGCTAAGGAACTCGGCGCCTTGGGTAATTCCGAAATGTGGCGTGCCGGCCGCGCTGTTCGTTCCCTGCGTCCGCGGGAAAAGGCCAAAGCCATTACCCGTGACACCAAGGGCGTTGCCGGACGAAAGGCCTGATAAATCACGCTTGGAAGTGTGATTTATTACTCTTGTGAGCACGATCACTGTCAAACTGGATGCTGGGGCCTTGCTGACTTGTGAAGCCGGTACCGAAGCTGGCGCCCTTTTGCCAAGCCGGATATCTCCCGATGGTATGCCTTTTATCGGTTGTTTAGCCAACAACGACGTATCGTCATTGTCGTACCCGCTGGATGTGAACAGCGCCGTCCGTTTCCTGACCATGCGGGATCCGCAAGGCATGCGGATCTATCGGAATTCCATCTCGTTTCTATTGTCCAAGGCGGCCGCGACGTTGTTTCCACGGGCCCGTTTTTATATTGAGCACTCCCTCGGCACCGGCTACTTCTGCCGTTTTGAAACCGGATCGCGGCGGTCGATCACTCCGCAACAGGTGCAGAGGATGGAAGACGCCATGCGCCGCCTGGTCGAACGGAACTTGCCGATTCGGCGTCAAAAACTGGCTTTTATCGAGGCGTTAAGCATATTTGAAAAAGCCGGATTGATCGACAAGGTTAACCTGCTCCGATTCCGTAATCCGCCAAAGATCATCATCTATGAATGCGACGGGTATATTGACTTGGCTCATGGTCCCCTGGCCCAGAACACCGGCGTCTTGAATGTGTTCCAGCTGATTCATTATCCGCCGGGGCTGGTGCTTCAATTCCCGGACCCGGACCGATTGCATCGCGTCGTGCCCTTTCGGGATCAGCCCCATCTGTTTCAGATTTTCCAGGAGCACAAGGAATGGGGTCGGGTGCTGGGCGTCAATAATGTGGGCAAGCTGAATGAACTCATCGCCGGCGGCGGCATCCGGAATTTCATCAAGGTGGAAGAGGCCTTCCATGAAAAGAAAATAGCATCGATTGCCGACCGCATTTTCACTCGGCGTCCCCGCGTACGCCTGGTGCTCATTGCCGGCCCGTCCGCGGCGGGCAAGACGACTTTTTCCAAACGGCTGGCAGTGGAACTGGAAGGTCTGGGCGTAAGGCCGGTCATGATTTCGCTGGATAATTATTACAAGAATGACGCCCAGACGCCCTGCGACCGGAGCGGTCATCCGGATTATGAACATATTAGGGCGGTCGATGTCGAGTTGTTCAACCGGCATATTCTCCGCTTGATTGCGGGGAAGGAAATTGATTTGCCGTATTTTAATTTTCAGAAAAAGCGGCGGGAATACCGCGGCGAGCGGCTCGCAATCAGTGACGACCAGGTCGTCATCGTGGAAGGCATCCATGGGTTGAATCCTCGGTTCACGCACCGGGTTCCGGATCGCTACACGTTCCGGATCTATATCAGCGCACTCACCCAGTTGAATATCGATGCCAATAACCGCATTTCTACCACCGACAACCGCCTGATGCGCCGCCTGGTTCGCGACCATGCCTATCGCGGCAATTCGGCGCTGGCCACCTTTCGCATGTGGCCTTCGGTCCGGCGCGGTGAAAAAACATGGATATTTCCCTATCAAAACAGGGCGGATGTCACCTTCAATTCGGCGCTTGATTATGAACTGGCTGTTCTGAAGCCGCTCATCGAGCCGCTGCTGATGGAAATCAAGCCATTGGATCCGGAATATGCCGAAGCGCGCCGGCTCCAGGAATTTCTGTCCAATTTTCTTGAAGTCCTGACAGCGGAAGTGCCGAGCACGTCCATTCTGCGGGAATTCATCGGCGCCAGCGGGTTTAAATATTAGAAAGGATTGTCATTATGGATCGCTTGCATCTTAATATCGCCGTCTGTCCGGAGGAATTACGGCCGGGTTTGGCTGAAATTCAGCGTGAATATGCCCATCGTTTTGACCCATCGGAGCGCGCCCCAGTTCTTGAATTTGTTCCGGAGCCCTCGCGCGTCGCCGGCTTGGCAGTAACGAAGGATGCTCGGAAGGTGACCATCCGGTATGGCCGCAAAACGGATGCGTTTCGCGCGTTGGGTCGGGTGCTGGGCGAATGCCATTCTGGGTTGCGGCCCGGCGAGTATGCCGAAACGCCGCAGTTGGATTGTCTGGGCGTCATGGCGGATGTGTCCCGCAACGGCGTGCTGTTGCCGGAGGCGGCCCGGGCGTTCATGTGCCGTTTGGCACTCATGGGATACAACAGCCTGATCCTGTATGCGGAAGATACCTATGAGGTGCCGGGCGAGCCTTTCTTCGGCTACCTGCGCGGACGCTATACCCGGGATGAAATGAAGGCCATGGATGATTACGCGGATGCCCTGGGGATTGAGATGTTTCCCTGTATTCAAACCCTGGCTCATCTGGCCCAGATCCTGCAATGGCCTGCCTATCATACCCAGCGTGATACGGCAGACATCCTGCTGGCGGAGGATGAAGCCACCTACCGGTTGGTCGAAAAAATGATCGCCGCCGCCAGTGCGCCGTTCCGCTCCAAACGTATCCATATCGGCATGGATGAAGCCCATGGCATTGGCACCGGTGAATTCCGTCGGCGCTTTGGAGAAAAAAACCCGTTTGACATCCTGAATGATCATCTGGCCCGGGTTCAGACAATCTGCCGGAATCTGGGGCTGAAGCCCATGATCTGGAGCGATATGTATTTTCGCCTGGGATCCAAAACTCATGACTATTATGATCGCAAGACCGTCATCCCGCCGGAGGTGGTGGCCCGGATTCCCAAGGGCGTGGATCTGGTGTATTGGGATTACTACCACCTGGAACAGGATTTCTACGAGGAATGGATTGATCGCCACCGCGCGCTGGGTTCGGAACCGGTTATGGCGGGCGGTGTCTGGACCTGGAATCATTTGTGGGCCGCCTTGCCCTTTTCACTGGCCGCGACCAAGGCCTGCCTGGATGCTTGCAAGCGAAAACAACTGCGCCAGGTGTTCATGACGTTGTGGGGCGATGACGGCATGGAGTGCGATGTGTTTTCGGCCTTGCCGGGCCTCCAGTTCTGCGCCGAACACGCCTACGCGGAAACTGTGATCGACACGCTTGTGAAGGAGAATTTCCGCGGATCCTGTGACGCCAATTATGATACCTGGTTGAAAGCCGCCGAGTTGGATACCATGCCTGGGGTTAAAGATCAGGGTCCCTCGACGGCCAACGTCAGCAAGTGGCTGTTGTGGCAGGACCCTTTACTGGGATTGCTCGATCCACAGGTGGCTGATCCTTCCGCTTTGGCCGCGCATTATGCCGCCCTGTCGGAAACCCTGTTCCGCGCCGCCGATACGACCTCCGGCGACCGGCGGCTTATTTTTCCCGCCAGTCTGGCGCGAGTTCTGGCATCCAAATGTGTATTGCGCGGCCAGATTGCGGACGCCTATCGCGCGGGCGATCGGAAGCGGTTGCGCAGTATGCTCGCCCATGAACTTCCATTTCTGCGGCAGGCCGTGGACGATCTATGGGTGCAACATCGCCAGTTATGGCTCAGCCTTTACAAGCCGTTTGGATTGGAAGTGATCGAATGCCGGTACGGTGGACTGCGGACCCGCCTGGAAAGCTTTGCCAATCGTCTTCAGGGCTATGTTGATGGAACGGTGAAGTCCATTCCCGAGCTGGAGACGAAACTGGAAAAAATCTACGCGGGTGATTTTAGATGGCTCCATTTATCCTATCACCAGGTCAAGACACCGAGTGTGATCAAATAAATGAATCACGGGTTGCTGATATTTGACCTGGACGGAACCTTGATGGATACGCGCCGGGATTTATGCGCCGGTGTCAATCTGATGCGCGGGTATTACGGATTGCCGCCGTTGACCGTGGATACCGTGGCCGGCTATATCGGCAATGGTGTTCGCAATCTGGTGTCGTGTGCCTTGCAGGATCACCCGGCTTCGCGGGAATGCTCCCGGCTTTGCGAGAACGCTCCCGGCTTCGCGGGACCGCTACGCCGTGGCAAGTCGCCGGGGCGAGTCGCCGGGGCGGATCCCGTCGATCTGGACGAGGCGGTGCGCATTAATTACCGCTTCTATCGCGAGCACCTCCACGACGAAACGACGCTCTATCCCGGCGTTGAAGAAGGACTGCGGCAGCTCCATGCGCACGGCTATAACCTGGCCCTGATCAGCAATAAGGGGAAGGAAGCCTGTATTGAATTGTTGAAGTATTTCAAGTTGACCGATTTGTTTTTCAGCGTGCTGGGTGGAGACAGCGTCTGCGAATTAAAGCCGCACCCTGAAGCTATTTTTACGACCATCGAGGCCGCCCATGCCGATCCGGCGCAAACTTGGATGATCGGCGATCATGTGACGGATCTGGAGTCGGCGCGCCGCGCCGGAGTCAGGAGCGTCTTTGTCAGCTATGGCATCGGCAAGCCGGGTGGTGAACAGCCAACGCAAATCTTTCCAGCTTTCCCGGACTTGACTCGGTTTTTCCTCACTGGCGGAAAGAGGAATGGAATACAGACATTTTCTCGCAAAGGCGCAAAGTTTGCAAAGGGGAATACGCCATGACCAATTCCGAATCCGTCAAACCCAATCCCGTCCGCGCCTTGAGCCTGCTGTCCGGCGGACTGGACAGCCAGTTGGCCATCAGGGTTCTTCAATCCCAGGGGATTGAGGTGCAGGCCATTGTTTTCCGAAGCGTTTTTTTCGGTTCGGAAAAGGGGGAAACCGCTGCCCGGCGCCTGGCAGTTCCCGTGATCGTGGAGGAATTCACCCCTTCCATCGTGGCCTTGGTTCGTCATCCGCCCCATGGGTTCGGCTCGGGCTTGAATCCCTGCATCGACTGTCATATCGCCATGATCCGTCGTGCCGGGCAAATCATGGAGGAGCGCGGGTGTCATTTTCTCAGCACCGGCGAGGTGCTGAACCAGCGGCCCATGTCCCAGAATCGGAAAGCCCTGGAATTGATTGCCCGGGAATCCGGCTATGCCGATCGGCTTCTAAGACCGCTGAGCGCCCAATTGATTCCGGAGACCGCGCTGGAAAAGCAGGGGTGGGTGGATCGCGAACAGCTGTGTGCTCTCGAGGGACGCAGTCGCCGGGCGCAGGTTGTCCTGGCCATGAAACTGGGGGTTACGGAATATCCCCAGCCGGCAGGCGGATGTTTGTTGACCGATCCCGGTTATGCCCGGCGCCTGAAAGAGCTGAAAGAACACGAGGGCCTTGATTCGGTGGACGCTATCATCCGCCTGAGAATAGGCCGTCACTTCCGTGTGGGAGGCACCCGGCTCATTGTGGGCCGCAATCAGGAAGAGAATCTTGAACTGGCCGCCCGGGTTCTGCCGTCGGACCTGATTCTCCAGCCGACCAACTGTGTCGGTCCGTTCGGGGTGCTCACCGGAACGGCGCCGGAAGAGGAAATCCGGCAGGCCGCGGGAATTTGCGCCCGGTATTGTGATTGCCCGCCGCAGGGCATGGTGAGCATTGAGGTCCGGTCGGGCGGGGAAACACGGGTGTTTGAAGTGAAGCCGATTCCACCCGCCGCGATCGAGCCCCTGCGGATTTAGAAGGGGCTCAAAACAGGTGGAGTAGGTTGTAGGCTTGGATCTTGACTTTGGAGTACGGCAGTAGTATGGCTGCCGCTTTCAGATAGCGAAGCGTCGGCCCGGCCTTCGTAGACGCTACTACGGCAGAGCAGGCCTTCGCCAAAAACAAAGCACCGCGCCACTCGCTCCGCTCGCGGAGCGGCTGGCAAGTCTGACTTGCGTACCTTCAGGCTTGGTCCGCCGTGACCCGGCTGATCTGATGGCCGATGCCTTCCACGATCGTTTCTATTACGTCCCCGGCTTTCAGGACAATCGGCGGTTTGCGCGCCGAACCGATCCCGGCCGGTGTGCCCGTGGCAATGATGTCTCCCGGCAGGAGGGTGATGGTGGCGCTGATGAACGAGATGATGAACGGGATTTTGAAAATCATGTCGGCAGCCTTGCCGTCCTGCAGGGCCACGCCGTTGATTTTGGAAATCAGCCGCAGTCGATTATTATCCGGAATTTCATCATGGGTGACCAGGTACGGCCCAAGCGGGCAGAACGTATCGGGGCTTTTCCCGCGGAACCATTGGCCATCGGCGCGCTGGGCTGTCCGGTCGGTCACATCGTTCAACACCGTATAGCCGGCCACGGCTTCCAGGGCGTTCTCGCACGTCGCCTGACGGGTCTCCCGGCCGATGACCACGGCCAATTCCGCTTCACCATCCACGATGGCGGCGCCGCGGGGTAAAATGATGGGGTCGAAAGGTCCATTAAGAGCCGTGTTGGCCTTGGTGAATAAAATAGGGGAGGCGGGAACCTTGCTGTCGAATTCCCTGGCGTGGTCGACGTAATTTTTGCCCAGGCAGATGATTCTACCGGGGCGGGCGACGGGCGGACCCAGGCGCAGGCCTTGCGCCGGGATCAGTTTCCGGTTCTTTTCCCGAAGCAGGTTGGTTAGCCGTTCCAGGCCGTGATGGGAAAAGAAATGAGCGTTGTAGTCCTCGATATCGAAAGCCATGGCCCGGACGTTGAGAATCATCGGTTGAGACCGGTCCGGCGCCGGATCCAGCCAGACGCCGGGCTGTTCTTCGCCGGGAAGTCCAAATCGCACCAGTTTCATAATATCCTCACTTGATTGGAAGCAAATCATAACCGTGTTTAACTGGCCGTGCAACTCTTAAACCCGTACCACCACATCCGCGGCTTGACTCAAAGTTACTACTGCGGTATTAGTAAAACGCCGGCGTCGCTTTGCTCCAATCACGTGGTATTTTATTTCCGAAACGACTGGTCACTTGCGCTGAAATACGCAATCCTGAACTCTGAACCTGGTACCCTGAACCGGGCTCCTGCGGGCTTTGTGCAAGAGCCGCGTATATGGCCGCATTTGGAATCAATGTTGTGTTCGGGTGAAAAAATGAGTCACGATCGTGATAAAGCGGTAAATGGAGTTTGCTCCGGACGGGAGCAGGAATACAGGCCGTATTTTTACGCAATAGAGCAATTTGGCATATTAAAAAAATTCCAAAATGACCTCTTTCAGCTGACCGGTCTGCCATTTGATTTTGTTGATATTGGGCTGAGGCATTCGGAACAACTTCAGGCGTATCTGGGTTTTACGCCATTTTGCGCATTGGTCAAGAGTACGTTTCTGGGGCGCAAGGCGTGTGAATGTGACGAGAGGAAAATTGTTGTTAAATGCGTTCAAAAACGAAAAAGCGTTATCAGGCGTTGCCATTTGGGGTTGGTTGATATTTGCGTACCGGTAGTAATGAACAATAAAGTTGCGGGGTTGTTTTGCACCGGGCAGTTTTTTTATAATCAACTTACGCAGAAACATTTTCAAAGGATTCAAAAGCGGCTGGCCGGCATGGGGGTTGATGTTACCAAGGCGCGCCAGGCCTATTTCAGTACCCCGGTTATTGAGAAGCGGAGGGTATCAGCCATCATGGATCTAATTCAAATGGTGGTGGAATTGATTGACGCCGGGAGACTCCCGACGTTGAAGACCGCCGTAATGCACGATCCTATGCGCAAGGCGCTGGATTTTATGGAGGCTAATTACACGGAGCCGATAACCCTGCCGATTGTGGCCAGGGAAGCCGGTCTGAGCATCTCCCGGTTGGCGCATGTCTTCAAAGCGCAGGTCAAAATGAGTTTTACCGCTTATTTGAATCTGATTCGCGTCAATTGGGCAAAATACTATCTGACGAATTCGCATTTAAGGGTCAGTGAAACAGCCTTTCAGGTGGGATTCGGCAATCTCAGTCATTTCAATCATATTTTCCGCCGGTCAACCAGTCTCTCGCCTACTCAATACCGGCGGCAGCACACCAGCACAAGAATATAGCATTCTGGCAGTAGCCTCTTTTTTTTGGTTTGCTACAGTGAAAACCAAAGAAAGGGGATTATTGTGAAAACAAACAAAATCAAATCTGTGCTGGTGCTGGCGGGACATTCGGACGATTCCATTATTGCCGTGGGCGGTATTTTACGTCGTTTTATTAAAGAAGGTTGTCGGGTTCATGTCTTCTGTTTCGGGAACGGCGACGAAGCTTTTACGGAATTGATCGCACAGGAGTCGGCGGCGGATAAGTTCAAGGCGGAGGCCGTTGCGGCGCACAAATCACTGGGGGTGGCGTCTTTTGAGTGTTTTGGTCTGCCCGATTTCGGTGTCCAGCGCAACCGGGATACCTACCGTGCCTGCATCCGCGCTATCCGCAAATACAAACCTGATATTATTCTGGGGCATTACTGGCGGGAATATTTCCAGCACCGGGATATGGCGCGTTTGGCCTGCGACGCCTGGTGGCAGGCCGGCTGGAACTGTAGCGCCGATTTGGGGCGGTCGTGGCAGGCGCGGGCTTTGTATCATTTTGAGGTGCTTCAAGATTTGCCCGAGCCGACGCATATTGTTGACGTGACGGATTCGTTTCAAGACAAGATACGTGCCTGGAAAAAGTTTAAATCGGCCAAAGACCATCTTTCAAGCCTGGTCGCTCAGATGGAAACGCGTGCTCGTTATCATGGAAATAAAATTGGCGTAAAATACGCGGAAGTGTTGCGACAGTCATTTTTCATTCCTGAAAAGGTCACCAAAATCAATGGGCTTCTGTAAACGAACGCCGTTTATCTATGATTTGAAACAGGCGGATGTATATGATCAAAATTAACAAATCAGAGTTTGAAGTCAGGATCCAAAGAATCCAGGGGAAAATGGTCGAAAACGGACTGGATGCCATGCTGGTCTATGGCGACGAGTACCGCAAGGAAAATTTGCGATATGTCTCCAATTTCTGGCCGATTTTTGAGCGGGCGGCCTGTTTTATTCCGCGGAAGGGCGAGCCCATAGTAGCCGGCGCTCCCGAGGGTGAACTTTATGCGCGGGAAATGTCGGTTTGGAGCGACCTGCGGAATGTCAGGGAATTTGCCTGCGTATCCGTGCCGGAGGAGATAGATTATCCGTTGGCCAATTTTTCATCATTCAAAGTAATCCTTAAGGAAATATTGGCCGGCGGACAACACCTGGGGGTTGTCGGGTTAAGGGACATTTCAGCCCCAATCCTGGAAAGAATCAGGGGAGGTGCAAACAACCTGCAGATAATAGACGCGGCTGAAATAATCACGGATTTGCGTATTATTAAAACCGCCGACGAAATTGCATGTTTACGCGAGGCGGGACGGCAGGCCTGTATCGGGTATCGCAAATTGCTGGAAGCTGCTGTCCCCGGAAATACCGAAACCATGGTTGCCGGTGCGGCGGAGGGGGCGGCCAGGGCGGCCGGCGCCGAGGATATTAATTTTACCGTATTCGGAAGCGGTAACAGGGCGGCGACCATAATCGGCCGGGCGACTCAAAAGGTAATTGAAGACGGCGACATGATTATGGCCGCTCTGGCGGTTCAGTATGAAGGTTACGTGGCCACGGTTGAATATCCCTTTGTGGCCGGCAAAGCCAATGACGGGCAAAAGCGGTTCTTGAGTGCGCTTTTCGAGGCGGCTGGCGTTCAGCAGAAATATCTGGCCGATGGCGTCATTGCCGGCGACATGGTCAAAGTCGTGAAAGCCGTTTTCAGAAAACACGGTCTTACGAAATACGACGTTTATCCGCCGATGCACGGTATTGGATTGGCTGAGGCGGAATCGCCGTATCCGGATGGAAATGCAAAATATGTCCTGACGGAGGGAATGTGCGTCAATTCCGATATCAGCCTGTTCGGTCATCCCGACGGCTCAAACCGGATTGAAGAGGGGTTTGTGATTACGAAAAACGGACCGGAGTCGTTGACCCCGTTTATCAGAGAAATGTGCCGGAAGGGAATATAAAATGAGCAACAATGTCTGGCAGCAGTTTCTGGATCTGGAATCATTGCGCTACCCGTTGTTCACCCATGATCCGGAGCGGAAGGCGGCTTCGGATGAGGTGGAGATAGATACTTCCTGGCAGATCAGGGTATCGGATTCGGAAGAGGGACTGGCCAAAGTTGGGGCACAGGAATTGGCCCGTTTTCTTGAAGAAGTTATGTGCCTGACGATACCGGTGCTTGATGAAACTGTTTCCCCCGGCACAAAAAATAAATGGATCAGGATTCTGTCCGCCGGTGGAGGAATCGGCAATTCGCCCGAAAGCTTTACCCTTGAAATTGAAAAAGGCGGTATCGTGATTAAAGGTGCAACTCCACAGGGCGCTTTACAGGGCAGCTTGTATCTTGAGGACCTCATGGGTGTTGAGGGAGCGCCTGTTCTAAGGCAACAGGAAACCGTCCGTTGGCCGCGACTGCCGTTTCGGTTCGGCACCATACGCAGACCTTCAGCCAACCTGACTCTCCTGCGAGCAATCCATAATGGCGTCTCGCCGATTCTTTCTTATGAGGATGAATTCCTTGAAATTTTGCGTCAGGGTTACAACTGCTGCTGGATCGCTGCCGAGGAATTGTGGGATATTGCCGTTTCCAGCGTCCTGCCTGAGATGCAAACCGGCAAGGCACGATCGTACCTGCCATACATCCAGGGGCGTGTCCGGGTAGCCAAGCGGCTGGGTTTGAAAACATGCGTCATCCTTCGCGCCTGGAAGACGTTGCCCGAAAATTACACCGTGTTCCAAACATATCCGGACGCTAAAGGGGCGCGGAAATTGAGCAGCGAGAGTATTTTTCCGGACGAAAAAGATAATAAGTGTCATACCCTTTGCACGGAAAGCGGGATTGTAAAGCAATTTATCAGCGAGTCCATTACCAATCTATTTGCCAAAACAGGTCTCGATGTGTTGACGGTATTAGTGGGCGGAGAAGCTTTTCACCATTGTTTCATGCGGCCTATGGATTGTAAAAAAGGACATACTGACTGTCCGAAATGTGAGCCGCTTGGTGCTGAGGCCGTAGTTGCGAACCTGGTAAATCTGCTTGCGGAGGCCGCCCGTAAAGCAAACCCCGAAGCGCAGATCCTTACCTGGCCATACAGCGCCTGCTGGGCGTGGTCGAAAGAAGATAACCAGGAGAGCTGGATTCGATTGCTTAAGCCGGAAGTCGGCGCCGTACTCCTTACGGAAGTAGAAAAAGACGAGATAATCGAAAAGGGTGGTTACCTAAAAGACCTGTGGGACTACAGCATCGACCTGGTTGAGCCAGGTCCCAAGTGCCGGAGCCAAATAGCGCTTTGCAAGGAAAGCGGGTTGCCGATATACCTGAAGACCGAGCCAACTCTCACGCTGGAATTTATGCACGTAGCGCACCTTCCGTGTATTGACCGATGGGTGGATCGGGCAATAGCTATCGCCCAAAGCGGCGCCAATGGTGTATTTGCCATGCAGGGTTGTTATGGCCGACCGCCGAGTATTGCGCAATATATAGCCAAGTGGTTCTGGTGGGCTCCGAATCCCAATCGGGAGGAGATTTTGGACAAAATCGCCCGGATGGTTGCGGGCGTTACCGCGGCAAATCATGTGCGGCGTGCCTGGTCTCTGTTCTCGGAAGCCATGGGTTATATGCCGATTCTTGCTGCCGGATACATCAGATCTCCAACGTACCTCGGCCCGGCCCATCCATTACTGCTTGATCCTGAAGAAAAGTTGCCACGGAAGTTCTATAGCATCGAATGTACGTTGGACATTGAAGTCGAGCCATCCCGACCCTCCCGGCCGGCGTTTGTAGCACACTGGACGTTTAGCGAACCCCAGATGCGCGATTGGCATAAGATGGCGGATTTGAGCCGCAGGGCAGTCGAGGAACTTGACCAGGCAAGCCCCCTGGCGCCGGAACACAAGAAACTTCTTTTTTTGAACGAATATTTCACGCTTAAGCATCTCGCCTTGACCATAAGGACCTGCGTCAATGTGGCTGAATTTTATCAGGTTCGTGATGCCCTTGCTGAACTTGTTGCAACCCGCCAGGTCCAGGAACGCCGGACGGAAGCCCGGGAATTGTATCATGTGATGAAAACAACAGCCATGGATGAATTGGCCTGTGCCAAGGAAGATGTCCTCCCCGTAGAATCACATCCCTTGCTGGATTACCCCCATCAGGGAGATGGCACCCACTTCCATCATACGAAGGATATTCTACAGGCAAAAATAGAACATACGCAACAACTGATTACCTGTCGGCTTCCCGACTATGCCAAACGATTGGGGCTGGAACCATAACGACAAATTCTACTTGGGAGAATGTAGCCAAATATTGTCGGACATTTTTTTTGAATTTGGATTGCGACGGCTTGTCGTCGCTTTATCCTCCACGAAGCTTGTTTCGCGGGTCCGTATTGGGCAAATCGCCGGGCAAGCTCGGCGCGGAAAAAGCGCAAGCAAGCTTGCGCACTCCAAAATCAAATCGAATTTCAAATATGCTTGGCTAGCTGTCTCGTAATAAAAAGGGGTAATACTATGACGCGCGCCTATAATCATCGATCGGCATTCGGCTGTTGGATCAACGATATGAGAAATAAGGCCATGCCACGTGAGAATTGGCCTTACGGGGTTCTCGACGACCAGACGGTGGAAAGCATCATTGGTTGTCTTGAGTTACAGCGCCAAGCTGGATTCAATGAATTTTGCACCTTTGGACTTCTTGTCACGCGGGATTGGCCCGTGGATATATCAAGCGCCGTGAGTGAAGACCGCAGGCAAAAGGTGAACACGATAATAAAAGCGGCGCATGAACGCGGCATCAAGCTTCTCTATGGGCTGGGTGTGTACAGTTGGGGATTCGACGAGATCATTAAAAACTGCTTGGAGGTGCGCGGACCGAATCCGGGCGCCATGTGCGGCTCCAGTCCTGAGGCATGGTGTTGGATGCAGAAAGTGATTGATTACATCCTTGCCGAGTTTGACGTAGATGGCTTTCATCTCGAAGCTTCTGACCAGGGAAGATGCAGTTGTCCATCATGCGCGAAGCAGGGAAACGTGGAATATTATTCGCGGTTAAACGGGATAACCGCTAAGTATATCCGCAGCAAGTGGCCGGACAAAATTTTGATGGTGAATATGTGTGGATATATACACTTGGACACGAAAATCGAAACGGCGGACATGAAATATCTGGTGGACTTGAGCCGGCATCTCGATTACATAATTGACCCGGGGCACCGCGGACAATTTATCGAAGAAAAGTCCAGGAAAAACTTCATCCAGTCACTGCAATGCGATTATGGCACATCCGGTGGGATTTGGGTTTATCCCCCCCAACGCTGGAATCGCTTGAGATGGTTTCTCCCCCATACGATACGGACTGGCCAACACCTCAAACAACTTTATGAAGATGGGGGAAGGGCAGTTGAGTACTATATGGGACCGACGGTTAATCCGGGGGTTGAGGTGAACATTGCCTTTGGAGGGAAACTGCTGTCGGATGTGGAAAAGGATGTTGAAAAAATATTGGCTGAAGTGGTTGAGATGCTCTACCGTCCCAAAAACAGCGCGGCTTGCGTTCAACTCGTCGACATCTTTCAGCGGGCGGAAAACGCGTATTTTGACCACTGGACACCCGATGATATCGCTGAAGTTGAAAAACTTGGTATTCCCGGGGAGTTGCATCCGATCGTGTATTTATTGGGCCACGCCCCAGGCCCGGCCGCATACCTGCGAAAACCCTACATGGATTCCGGGGGACGGACGGCCTACAAGAAGGAGATGATCTCGATTCTAAATGATATCCGGACTATTGAAAGTGGTATCGCGGCTAAAACCAGAGTAACCCGAATCAAGACGTGCATCAAAAACACCATATGGGATATAGATTCTTGCGAAAATAAAACTGGGCCATAGAATGAACGAACGTGAACGATTTGTACGCACGTTGACCTGTGATCATCCTGATCGTCCCAGTTATGGCGACTACCTGGCTTTTGATTCAACCCAGGAACGTTGGGAAAAGGAGGGATTACCCAAGGTGCTTTCCCGCCAACAGTTATTCGATCACTTCGACTTTGATCATATTGATATCTGGGGTAATGATTGTTTACCTGTTAATGGCGCGATCATTCCTTGTTATTCATCGGAAATAATTGAAGAAACAGAGGAATACACAATCCGGAGGGAAAGCAGCGGCGATATTGTTAAAATACTTAAAAACACCCCGCCGCCCGCCATGCCCCAGTTTCTTTCCTATCCGGTTTCTGACCGTAAAAGCTGGCTGGATCTGAAAAAGAGGCTGAACCCCGATACCCCCGGTCGTATTCCTCCCAATCTCGCTAAATTGGCGCTTGATTCTCCGAACCGTCAGACGCCGCTCGGCATCTGGCTGGGGGGCACCTATGGCCTGATCAGGAACTGGATGGGCGTGGAAAACGCCAGTTATCTCTTCCACGATGATCCCGCCCTGATAGAAGAAATGATTGAGCACCTCACCTTTTTTTATTCTACCATAGCCGCAAACATATTTGAAACTGGCATTCAGATCGATTGGGTGATGTTCTGGGAGGATATGTGTTATAATCATGGCCCGCTTCTCTCGCCGAATATGTACGCCAAATACTGCCTGCCATTTTATCGGACCATGATTGAAATGGTTATGCGCCACAACGTAAAAGTGATCATGCTGGATTCCGACGGCCAGATCAACGATCTGATTCCTTTATGGCTTGATGTTGGAATTAATGTCATGCATCCGATGGAAGTCGCCTCCGGAATGGATGTCCGGGAAATCAGGCGCCAATATGGAAACCAAATCCGTTTTCTTGGCGGCATTGACAAGCGTGCTATAGCTCGGGATCCGGCGGCTATTGACGACGAGGTCATTCCCAAAGTCAGCGCCATCATGGAAAGCGGAGGAGGTATGGTGGTGCAGTGCGATCACGGCGTCCCCCCTGATGTTTCCCTCGTTAATTTCATGTACTTTCACGATCTTGTCCGACGACTCTTTGAAAAAGGATAATGCAGGAAAGGAGAATCTACATGTCAAACGTAAGAGATAAATTCTGGATCTGGGGGCATGAAGCGAACAGTCATTATAACGAATTCAACATCGCCACGCCGTCACGGATGACCCCGGCGGAAGCGGCATTTTATATGTCCACGCCAAACCTTGTCATGGTGCGGTATAATTGGAAGCCGGCGCCGCCCTATGACCAGTATGCCTTGGCGCTCAGCCCGTTAAATCGGGTGGTATGGTCTATTGTGGGGGCAGCTTCCAAAGCATATGGCGGAACAGAACTGGATGAAGTAAACATTAACCGGGACCTTGCCGCGCGTTTTCCGAATATCGGCGGCGTTATTATGGATGATTTTTTCCATCCTCCGGATAAAGACGGCAATATCGGGACGTTTACCCCCGCCCAGCTGGAACAGATTAAGAGGCGTCTTTGTGCCTGCGGCCGGGAACTTGACCTATGGGTTGTCTTGTATGACCATCAATTGGACCTGCCTTTTACCCAGCATCTCGAACGATGCGATGTGTTGACATTCTGGACATGGCGGGCGGAAGAACTTGACAAACTGGAACAGAATTTTGAGCGTATTGAGAAAGCATGCCCTTCCTTAAAGAAAGTGCTCGGCTGCTACATGTATGACTACGGCGACAAACGCGAGATGCCCATGCCGCTTATGGAAAAACAGTGTCGCCTTGGGCTCCGATGGCTTAAGGAAGGCCGGATCGAAGGGATGATATTCCTGGCCAGTTGCATTTGCGACATAGGATTGGAAGCCGTAGAGTGGAGCCGCCGTTGGATTTCAGAGGTGGGCGACGAGTCGCTTTGATCAATCAATGGCTAACCGACTCTATTAACACGGGAGAATGGTCATTAACGGCACAGATGCCGGGAAGTGAAGACTCCCCGCGTAGCCCGGCGGCCCACGCCCGCTCCAGGTAGTCCGACACCGTACTGTGCGCCAAACAGCAACTGCGCGCAATCCTCCGCACCGATAACTTCTGCTCCAACCTCAACCGGAGCACCTCCGATAACTTGCGCATGGATAACCTCTCCTTGGCCATGATCGCCTCCTTTCTTGAGCCTGATCATGACCGCTATTATCCAGCACCGCTATCTCCTTTTCAGGGGTGTCCGAAATCACCGGAATCACTGTCCGGATTCAATCGGAACAGGTGTCCGATTTGACCGGAATACGCACCTGATATATCGCCTGGCGATATATCATCGTCTATGCCGAAAAACACACGCTTTATTCCTTATATGGCGGGCCATTCCGCATGCGGGATCGTGGATGTTATTGGCGGGTGTTTTTCAACAGCTTCACGAGATCAGCCCCAAATGGCTCTCTGCCCGAGGCGGCCAAATGTCTGCTCGTCTCAGGCGAGTTCTCGGTCGCATGACCCCGGCGGTATTGACACCTTGAAGGTCTAGGCATCATGACGGTATGGCCGCAGACGGGGGATCGCTGAATGGGCGGACCCGCCCGAAGCATTGATCATGAGTGCCTGCATCTGGTAGGAAATTCTTACTTAATACCTGAAAATTGCACGGAGGCGTGCAATTTTCACCCTCCGGGCCGTCGTAACCCCGCATTAATGCGGGGTTACAAGGGGTTAACCACTTGCGTTGAGCGGATAACCCATTGGGTTATCTGCCCAACGCGACGTCTTTTCGCCAATGCCTTGTCAGCATTGACGAAAAGTGAATATTGCGCGATTTTCGCGCAATATTCAGGTAATAAGAAAAACGTGGATCCAAATTGCACCGGGATAAGACGGTCAACGGTTGACTCTGAATGGCGGAGATGGCA
>JAHIJO010000091.1 GCA_018898455.1 Verrucomicrobiota bacterium
GTCCCGATTTTTTACCATCATTCCGCTTAACCATCTGGGGTACCTCCTTGTTGGATGGGTGTTTGTTGCTAAACCCAATCCTACAGCGGTTCCCAGATGGTTCTCCTATCAAAAATTATTCGTTCCGTGCAATATTCAGGTTATACGCCCCACTCGAACGTCGTCATGGCACCCTTGTCCCAGCCGTCCCAAAGGTAGTCGTCGGCAACGCCGTCCGCGATGAGGCGGAAGGCATAACGAACCTGTTCCTCGTAGAATTCGCAGAATGCGCCGGTGCGGCGCATACTGCCGTTCATCGCGTGGGCCTCGGCGGGACAGGGCGCCCCGCAGAAGTGCCGGATCGCACACTTGTTGCAGGGCTCGATGTCTTCCACTTTGCGGCCCGTTACTTTCGTGAAGGCAGGCGTTCTGAGGACGCCGGCGATATCGTCTTTGAATAAATTGCCGCCGCGGAATTCCGGCAGCCCGATAAACTCGCTGCAGGGATAGAGTCCGCCATCCGGCGCGAGCGCGAAAAAACAACGCCCGCCTCCGCAGGGCGAGATGTCGCACATGAGCCGCCGTGCCGTCGGGGCGAGGATGGAAACAAGCACGTTGGCGAAGTTGGCCACAATCAGTTTGCGGCCGGTACGCCTGAACAACGCGTGCGTCCGATCCAGCGCGGCGAGATAGGCCCTGGCCGCCGCGCTATCGGCCGGCTTGATCGCTCTCGCACCCGGCAGCGTGCAGCGGACGATGT
Source organism: Verrucomicrobiota bacterium (assembly GCA_018898455.1). Taxonomy (GTDB): domain Bacteria; phylum Verrucomicrobiota; class Kiritimatiellia; order JAAZAB01; family JAAZAB01; genus JAHIJO01. The sequence goes on from JAHIJO010000091.1 coordinate 740, forward strand.
TGAGCATGCATGCCGGCACCTCGCGCGCGTGGAAAAAGTCCACCAGGGCCACCAGATGTTTGAGGTTCTCGTTCGTGATCGTGCAAATCACGTTGAAGCCGACATAGCCCTTGAGCTTCCGCATGGCGGTTTCGACCGCATCGAAGACGCCCTCCCCGTTCCACGAACAGCGAGTCCTGTTGGCCACCGATGGGAGGGATGCGTCAAGCGAAAGACCGATCCCGACGCCGCGTTCGGTCAGGAACGCAACGGCGGAGTCGTCGAGCAGAGTGGCGTTGGTTTGAACGCCAAAGCGGAAGGATTTGCCATAGCGCTCAATGGCGTCAAAAAGCGCTTCCCGATTGAGCATCGGTTCCGCGCCGTGAAAGACGACCTGCGGCAACCGGTTGCCCGGCATCGTTGTCTTGAAGTAACGTTTCAGAAGTTCCAGCGCCGCGAACATCTTCGCGCGCGACATGTGCCGACCGTGCTTGCGCATCTTCTCCGGAATGTAGCAGTAGCGGCAGTTGAGATTGCAGCGTTCGGTTGGGTTGAAATAGACCGCCGAGGGCTTGAGCCCGAAACGGATCGCCTGCATCTCCCTGGCGAAGGCCCCGTTTTTCTTCTCCACGGCCGCACGAAATGACGGGTCCGCGAGCGTCTCGGCGAGCGCGTCCTTGCGAACGAGCGACCAAAACGCCGTGTCGGGGCCGATCAGGGCCATATAGGAGTCGTGGCCGATATCAATGGGATGCAAGTGCGGCCCATTGCCGGTGTTAAGGAAGCGGCCCCGCGATGGGGCCGCTTCGGGAACGGAACGCGTATGCTTCATTTTGATTTTCGATCCATCAGGATGTAGTGCGAGAGTCCCGTGCCGTTGGCCTTGCAGGCCTTGCGACGGGCAATGATCGCCTGCCCCTTTTTTACCTTGTTGCGTTTCATGCGTGACCTCCTTTTTTGCCTGCCGTAAAAAAAGGGCCCCGGCAGGCGTGGACCCGTTTATACACTGTGCCCCTTCTGGCTCACCCCTGCGCCGCTGAAGGTGGCCATTTCGTTATAGATCTTCACCGATGCCTTCTCTGTTGCTCTACGGGTTCTGTTTTCTGTTCACTACGTTCTACATGCTAAAAAAGAAAAAGGGCTCCGGCAGACCATAAAGGTCCACCGGAACCCTTTGCCATCAGATCCCGTTACATTAGAGCAAGCCGGCCGGTCTTCTGACTTTCGGATCTCTGCGCGGCCACGCCTTCCCGTCTCGCTACCCGCCTGCGGCGGACGCGAACCAGTGGCTCATTGCGGCCGAACTCCCCGATTACAGCGGCGGGTCCGTCGCGGATTTACACCGCGTTCCGTGATGCCGGTGCTCCCAAAAACTGGAATGCTGTATACAACACTCCTTCACATGATGTCAATAAGTAAAAATTACCCCAGAACCAGTACCGTCGTCTCGGCCAGTTCGTTGCCGGCCCCGAGAATGTTTTCTTCATACGTGCTTCTTCCTTGCCAAGACACCGTAATGATACGACGGCAAATGAATGTGCTCTTTCTCGATCAGAAACCCCGCCTCTTCAATCCATCGGCGGCAATCCTCGGGGCGCGGGCGCATCGCCATGGGCGGACCACGTGGCGTCTCGGGATCATAATTCCAGTGGATGGCCCCGACATATCCACCCGGCAACAGAATCCGGCTCGCCTCACGCAACAGCCGCAAGGGGTCTTCCGTGTGCAGGATGTTGAACAGCATCACGTAATCCACGGATGCCGCGTCCAACCCGGTTCCTTCCGTTACGAAATCGCGCAAGTGCAGCCGCACATTGTGGGCGTTTTCCTGTTCCGCGAGGCGTCGGCTCGCCTTGATCATTGCCGGATCAATGTCGAAGCCGTGCAGCGTACCTTGAATCCGCTTCGCCGCGGGGATCGCAAACGTCCCGTATCCGCATCCGAAATCCACGGCGTCCCGCACGTTGCCTGTCAATCCCATCGCGCCCAGGATGGCTTCGGGATCGAAAAACGTGTGCCACAATCCGGCTTCGGGCATGCCGCTTTCGCGTACTTTCATTATAGTGAACCCGGTTTCTGATCGAGGGTCATTCGAGCAGATCTCGCAGTCGGTCACGCAGAAACTGCTTTGCGCGGTATAGGCGTGATTCAACCGACTTGACCGAGCATTTCATAATCGCGGCAATTTCAGCATATGACAGTTCCTGGTATTCCGCAAGAATGAAGGCGGTTTTCTGGTCTTCAGGCAACAGGGAAATTACCGCCACGATCTGTTCGCCTATTTCCTTTACGGCAATTTCTCTGTCGGGGCTCCGGTCGGTAACCGCAACCTGTTGGCCGTTGTCCTCCCAGGCCGAAGGGAATTCTGCCGGCCCGTCTGCAACGCTGTGCGTAGCACTGCGGGCAGGATGGCGCTTCCTCCAACGCAGGCCGTCAAGCGCGGCGTTACGGGCCACCTGGAAGAGCCAGGTTGAGAAAGCTCCGGTCGTCTGGTGAAATCCCGGCTTCCGGATGTTCTGATACGCTCGGACGAACACGTCTTGCGCCAAATCTTCCGCTTCGCTCGCATCGCCGATCATGCGATACACAAAGTTTATCACAGGGCGTTTATATCGCGCCATCAGCGCATCAAACGCCCGGTCATCCCCCGCCTGGATCTGTTCGACAAGGGTCCAGTCTGCATTTATTTGCATACCATTTGATTCTATCACGCCACACGGGAGAATGCAATGTGGTTGATTGATCGGTGTCAAGTGGTTGATTGATCGGGGTGTACGCATGACTTGAAGTCGGGTGGAAGGCTGATATTATCTATACCTATGCATAAACCATCCGGAGCAGAAAAAGATAACCCCCCGGCTAATCCGCGACTCTCCCGGAGAGATTGGCGGTTCGAGCGGTGCGTGCGCCTGCTGGGTACGGCCGCCATGAATAAACTGGCCGGCAGTCATGTCGCGGTATTCGGTCTGGGCGGGGTCGGGAGCTATACGGTCGAGGGGCTGGCCCGCAGCGGGGTCGGCCGCCTGACACTGGTGGATTTTGACCGCGTCTGCGTCACAAACATTAATCGACAACTGCATGCCTTGACCGACACGGTTGGCGAGTGGAAGGCTGAACTCCTGGCGGCTCGTGTCCGCTCCATCAATCCCAAGGCGGAGGTCTGCGCGTTCAATGACTTTTACAATAAAGACACCTCCGCCCGACTGCTGAACCCGCGTCCCGACGTGGTTGTTGACTGCATCGACAATGTCACGGCCAAGATGCACCTGGTGGCCAGCTGTGTCGAACAGGATATCCCTATCGTCACAACGCTGGGCGCGGGCGCTAAGCTCGACCCTACCCGCATCAAAATCGTACCGCTCACCGAGACGCATACCGATCCCCTGGGCCGCGCGCTCCGCAAGCATATCCGCCGCAAGCATAATGTGACCGATTGCCAGCTGGCGGAGGTCGTTGCGGTCTTTTCCGATGAGCCGGTCATGCTCCCCATCATGGATCAGGAGGGCGCGGTTTGCGGCGTTAACTGTGTATGTCCGAACAGCGACAACGCGCATCACACCTGCAAGAAACGGCATATAATTTACGGCACCGCAGTGTTCGTTACGTCCGTCTTCGGGATGTCCGCCGCCAGTGCAGCCGTACGGATGCTTGTGGGCCTAGATCCTTTCTCAAGGAAGAGGGAATGACCTTCTCACGCAAGCATTGGTCATGGCCAGACTGGTTATTAATTTCCAAGATATTTGGCCACCAGACTCCGGGCGATGGCGGGATCCTTCGTTTCTCCCACAATGACACGGCCATCAGGGAAAATGATCATGCGGTGCCCTTCTGTCTGAAATTCTATCACCCGTCCGTTGATGGAAACCGGTCCCGCCCGACTGAGTCTTTCGCCGACAACATCAAGAGAGAGATTCTGCGGAAGCGCCGGAGATACCTGAACAGCATTGCGCCCGCAAAGGATTAATGTCCGCGATCCGGCATCCGCTTCCAGATACTCAAAATGCCGCTGGACGCAAGTGGGACAATTCCCGTCTCTTTTCACCGGCACTGATCTAAAAGTCCCTTTCCAAAGATCGAACACATTCATGGAATATACAGGAAAATTGTATCCCAAAAGGAGCTTAAACGCTTCGGTCACCTGCAGTGATGCAATCCAGGCTACAATCGTGTTTAGGACTCCGTGAGTGTCGCAGGTGGGAAGAGATGCGTGAGGGGGTGGTTCTGACAACAGGCACAGCAAACAGGGGCCTGAGACGGGACAGACAGGCAGTACCATGCCCATTGTTCCCTGAACTCCACCGTAAATCCATGGCTTTCCGTATTTAACCGCGGCATCGTTAATCAAAAAACGTGTTTCAAAATTGTCCGTGCCATCGAGAATAACATCGCTGGCTTTTACCAGCCCTTCGATGTTATCGGGGGTTATATCCATTACAATCTCTTCAATATTGATGGTCGAGTTGATTTTCTTGAGTTTCCGTGCAGCCGCCACAGCCTTGGGCAGCTTGGCGGCCACGTCGTCCTCGTCGAACAGGAACTGACGTTGAAGGTTGTGTATTGTGGGCACATCACGATCCGCGATAACGAGCTTTCCGACTCCTGCTCGTGCCAGCAGCTCAGCCTGAATACAACCGAGGGCGCCACAACCGATAATCAAGACCGAACTGCCGAGAAGCTTTCGTTGTCCTGACGCCCCAATCTCCGGCAATACAACTTGCCGCGCATAGCGGGTTTCCGGGGTGAGATCGATCGGATCACGATTGGCGTCAAACGCATTCATGGCTTTTCTTGCGATCTTCCTGTTCTCCTCAATTGTCCTACAATATATCGCAGGTGTTCCACAACCCGATCCATTTCTTCGGAGGTGGTGTCGATCCCGAAAGAAAACCGTAGGGAATTGCGCGCTTCTTCGGCGTTCTTACCCATGGCCAACAGTACATGGGAGGGTTCATTATCGGTCGAACTGCAGGCGGCACCAGTCGAAACGGCGACGCCCGCGAGATCAAGGTTCATAGTCAGGTATTCACCATTGACACCGGGAAAACTCAGGTTTGATGTATTGGGAATGCGTTGAGTGGGGTGACCATTGATCTGCGTTCCGGGGATTTGGTTTAGGACGTCACGCTCAAAACGATCTCGAAGAACGCGAACCGTTTCCCGCCATTCGTCCTGGTGTGCCATGGTAAGGTCACAGGCTTTTCCAAAACCGACAATGCCTGGCACGTTCTCTGTCCCCGCCCGGAGGCCGTGCTCCTGGTGACCTCCCTTAAGAAGAGGTGTCAATCGAACACCACAACGCATGGATAGTGCACCGATACCCTTTGGCCCACCCACTTTATGAGCCGAAATGGAAAGAAGATCTATACCCAAGTTTTTCACGTTGATGGGTATCTTGCCAACGGCTTGAACGGCGTCGGTATGCACCAGTATCCCTTTTGATTTGGCTATGGCCGCGATTTCGGCAACTGGCTGAATGGTCCCAACTTCGTTATTGGCAAGCATAATGGTGATCAGAGAAGAATCTTCATTTATCTCACGCTCCACATCAGATGGGTCCAACAAACCATTTGAATCCACAGATAGATAAGTAATCCTGAAGCCACGGTTTTCCAGAAAACGACAGGTGTTGAGGACAGCCTGATGCTCGACAGACGTTGTGATAATGTGCCGCCTCCGGACGTCGCTTGCGTCTGCTATTCCCATGATTGCCAGGTTACATGCTTCGGTGCCCCCACTGGTGAAAATGATTTCATCGGGAGTGGCGCCGATCAGTTTTGCCACCCTCTGCCGTGCAAGATCAACCAGCCGTCGCGCTTCCTGTCCGTATGAATGAACACTGGAAGGATTGCCAAACACGTCCATAGACAAAAACATCTCATCGCGGACAGACGGGTGGAGTCTGGTCGTCGCATTATGATCGAGATAGATTCGCTTCTCCAGCATTCCGTGAATCTCCTGCTTTTTGTCAGATGCTCCAGCGAATCATATCTTTATCCTCCTCCACACCGCAGACATTCCAGTTCTCGCGCCTTTCACCACAAGTCCACCGGAAGGATATAGTCTCAGCGGTTGCTTTTGGCGCAAAATGCCTGAGTAACCGGGCAAGGGGCCGCTTCGCCCCGTCGCACATCGTGCCACGGATTAACATTACCGGACCCGGGGTGTCGGCGATTTCCAAGCGCGGCCATTGCACTCCAATCTGCTGCAGCCGGTCGTTCTCGGTCTGGTTTCGCCCCAGGATCACTTTCAAGCCTGGATGCAGTCGGAAGTGCCGACCAAATGTGACAAGTGTTATGTCGCGCATATCGTACTCCGGGGAATAACGGAACAAGTCCTTCAACCGCCGTGCAATGACAGGGTCGGTGAGCAGGCAACCGCCGGATGGGCAACCGAACAGGTCAACGCTATTCTGTTTCGCCAGAGCCAACTGCGCCGATCGAGACCTTCCGCAGATTGCCAGAAGGCGCGCCCGGTCCACCCAGCCGTTTTGTTCCGGAATGGTGGGACGAAGCCAATGAGCACTGAGCGGGCGCAGGATACGACCCATCAGGCCGCTCTCCCGTTCGATAAGGTCCAATGCAGAGCGGTGCTGTGACATCGGACGTTGTCCCAGTACTTCGCCGGTGACGATGAATTGAGCCTGGACCTCTTCCATAATAACCGCGGCCTTTTTCAGCATAAAAATACGGCAGTCGAGACAGGGATTCATGCCGCGGCCATACCCAAAACGCGGATGCTCCACGATTTTCAGATATTCCATGCCTTTATTCAGAACGCGGATCTTTACTCCCAGTCTCTGGGCTACAGCCGATGCAAGATGGCATGCTCCATCTCGTCTGGGACTACAAGTGCAGAAAGGACTTGTAAAATTAACTGCCGTAACTTCAATCCCCTGCTCCAGTATAATCTTTATGGCGAGGGTGCTGTCCAGACCGCCGGAGAGTAAAGCAATGGCCTTAGGGCGGGGATGTGCATCAGTATGCACCCCCAGTGTCAAACGGTCTGTTACATGCTGGGAAGTTTCCCTGATGCACATATCATATCCCTCCACCTTGATCGAACAGCCTTTCGCACGGCGACACTCATTGCAAATGATATGCACTGAAACCCTGTGGTTTTGAACGACAGCGTTGAGGCGCGTGGTTTACCGTGTCGCCTCCGGCGCTTGATTCGATGCTCTTCCCTCTTGGCCTTTCTTCAGGTACGCAGCAAAGGCGGCTCCTGGTGTACATGGATCACAACCGAGGCAACCGTGCATCTCGTCTTTCTCCACCTTGTGCGGGAAGACAATGTCGCCCACATCCTCCGCCGCGTCGATCTCAAGTTGTGTCAGAAATCCTTGGAAACAATCACACGCTCGGCATTTGATACTCGGGAATCCGGCTACGGTGTCTCGCACCATCCGCTCCACGTCTTTCCGTGTCAGGCGATCATTCATCTCTTCTCATCGAACCACGCTCATCACCTGTGCAACAACCTTCAGGTGAAGACCATGTCCACAACGCACGTTGACACTCCGGGCCTTCACGCCGTGCTCCTGCAAATGGTCCATCTGCGACCATCACATGGTTGTCTTGTTTCTTAAATCCCAAGTGTCGAGTAGACATAGTATGGTCTCCTTCTTTAGGTTTACTTTGTATTCCCTGTTGGCTCTTCTCTTTCGATATGAAGAGTGTCACAATATTCAACCGTGGAAGGACACTTCAATGCCCCTCACGGAACCGGACTTGTAGATTTCCTACATCCGGCTCTTCAGCAAGACTCATTTACCGAGCGATAACGTATACCCGGCCCCACGGCTGCATCCCACCAGCCCGGCTTGGAATCATTGAGCGAATATCTTCCCGCCACGTGCGCACTGCCGGAAAGAGCATGGCAGATTAATATTGCATTACTCAGATTTTCGTTCAGCATGCCATAAGTTTCATAGGCCAATGTCAAAGGGCTAAGCACGGCTCCACACTGAAGGTGGAGAGCTTCTTCGATTGGCAAACATTGCGTCTTCACCAGCATGATTTAAACCTATCGCGCCGTTGCCTGCGCCTATTCGCCGAGTGCCCCTAAAAGGTCTGCTTCCAGGTCGGCGATATGCTCAATGCCCACCGACAGGCGAATCAAGTTATCCCGAATGCCGCGCCGCTTCCGTTCGGCAGGATCCAAGGCGCTGTGGGTCATTTTTGGAGGATAGCAGACCAGCGATTCCACCCCGCCGAGGCTTTCCGCGAGCAGGAATAATTTAAGGCGCGATACAAACTGTTCCACGGCGGGATACCCGCCGGCGATTTCAAAACTGATCATACCGCTGAACCCGCTCATTTGCCGCTGGGCCAATTTATGCTGAGGGTGGCTTTCCAACCCCGGGTAATAAACGCGCTCAACCTTGGGATGCTTTTCCAGCAGTCGGGCCAGATGAAGCGCATTGCGTTCGTGCTCTCGCATCCGGACCGCCAGCGTTTTGATGCCGCGCAGGATCAACCAGCAATCCCAAGGGCCGGGGACCGCACCAGCGGCATTCTGATAGAATTTTGTTTGCTGATAAGCCTCTTCCTCGGACAGCACAACCACTCCGCCGATGGTGTCGCTGTGTCCACCCAGATACTTCGTTGTGCTGTGGACCACGATATGAGCGCCCAACTCAAGCGGGCGCTGGAAATACGGGCTGGCAAAAGTGCTATCCACCACTAACAGCGCCTTGGATTTCCGAGCTATCGTCGCCAAGCTCGCAATATCCGCAATTTTCAACAAGGGATTGGTCGGCGTTTCGATCCAGATCATACGCGTGTTCGGCTTGATTGATGCCGCGAATGCCGCCGGATCGGTGACATCCGCATAATCCACGTGCAGTCCCCATGGACGGTAAACCCGTTCCAGGAGACGATATGTGCCGCCGTACAAATCGTCCCCGGCCACGACCTGGTCGCCGGGACGCAACAACTGGAACACAGCGGTCGTGGCAGCCACGCCGGAGGCGAATGCCAGGCCATACCGGCCGCCTTCCAGGGAAGCCAAGGCTTGCTCCAACGCCTGACGGGTCGGGTTCCCGGTCCTCGAGTATTCGTATCCCCGGGGTTTCCCGATCCCATCCTGCTGATAGGTTGACGTCTGATATACCGGTACAGTTACCGCACCCGTGGTCAACTCAGCTTCCTGTCCATCATGAATAGCGCGTGTTTCAAATCGCACAGCCATCCTCCATTTGTCATGGCAACATTCCCCGTTCATTTCCTACAGATTCCTGCCTGGAAAACAATCGAAGATACTATCACCGCACCAATAATTCCTGTTCCCAGAGAAAATCCTGATCGTTGTCTTGCTTCCAACGGTAATAATCCAATTCATCATCGAACGGCGGGTGATGGTTGTAAGGATGCAGCACCTCCACCGTGCCGCAGTTCAACCAATATACCAGTCCTTCACGAACCATAGCAACATCAACCGAAAGGCATTGTGCCAGATGGGTGACGTTGCTAATCCTTTGATCCTGTAACACGTTCTTGATCGCAAGCCAAATGGTCGGCAAGCCGTTTTCAACTTCCAGGAGTTGCCTGGGCATCATAATGTTATCCTTCATGACGTTTGTCGGTCTTATATTTCGTCCAAGCGGCGATGAGGTCGGCGCGGGTTATCAGTCCGATACCCTCCCTCTTTCGTGTGACGACCCCCTCTTTGTACCGTGTGACAATGATCGCCGGAGCACCTGCCAATAACAGACGATACGCCTCGGATGCGTCGGTCTTTTCGTCCAGAGTTGGCAGAGGTCTGGCCATAATGGCGGCAATCTCCTGATTCGAGGGATCCAATCCGTCATGCAGCACTTTCAAGACGGAGGATTCGCAGAGACTGCCGACCGGGTTTCCGTTTTCCATCACCGGGAGTTGGGAAATACTATGCCCCTGCATCAAATCGATGGCCCGGCTGAGTGTGTCGTGGGGTTCCACATAGATAAGCAATGGTAATTGGTTTTTGGACGACAGAATATCTCCCACGGTCAGCGGGACGCTGAATCGGTCTTCCCAGAAACCGTTCTCCTGCATCCATCGGTCGGAGTATATCTTGGTCATATAATTTCGCCCTGTATCCGGCAATAAGACCACAATGAGTTTGGGGCTAGTCAGGCGTTGCGCATAGGTGAGCGCCGCTGCCAGGGCAGTGCCCGCCGAGCCGCCGGCCAGAATGCCTTCCAGCCTGGCCAGGCGCCTGGCCATATTGAATGATTCCTTATCGTTCACGCGGACCATCTCATCCACGATTTGGCGGTTAAACGCTTTGGGGATGAAATCCTCGCCGATGCCCTCCACCTTATAGGGATGCGGGCTGTCGCCAGACAGAATGGATCCCTCTGGATCTGCGCCCACAATCGTGATGTTCTGATTTTTTTCTTTCAGATACTTCGCGGTGCCTGAAATGGTGCCGCCAGTGCCCATCGCCGCAACAAATACATCGAGATTCCCCTGCGAGTCCTCCCAGATCTCCGGACCGGTTGTCAGATAGTGAATCAACGGGTTGTTGGGATTGGCAAACTGGTTGGGACGGAACGCGCCATTGATTTCCCGCGCCAACCGATCGGCCACCCCATTATAACTTTCGGGCGAATCCGGCGGAACGTTCGTGGGCGTGATGACCACCTCGGCGCCGTAAGCCCGTAACAGGCTCATTTTGTCCTCGCTCATTTTGTCCGGCATGACCGCGACCATGCGGTAACCTTTGACGGCCGCCGCCAGAGCGAGACCCACGCCGGTATTTCCCGCCGTCGCTTCTACGATGGTACCCCCCGGCTTGAGCAAGCCTTCCCGTTCGGCCGCCTCGATCATGGCCAGCCCGATCCGGTCTTTGACGCTTCCTCCTGGATTCAGCATCTCGGCCTTCACGTATATTCGCGACGTCAGATGAGCGGCAATCCGATTCAACCTAATCAACGGTGTTCGTCCAATCGCACTAAGAATGTCATTATGCTGTGCCATAAGAACCTCCTGATCCTGCCGGTGATCCGGAGCGCCGGGACTAAACTGCTTCCCGGCGCTCCTTCACCCTGAGTTAAATGGAACTCGTCTGGTCTATTCCGTGGTTTTCTCCAGCGCCTGGTTAATGTCTTCCTTGATGTCTTCGACGTCTTCTATCCCGATAGAGAGCCGAATATAGTCCTCGGTGACTCCCGTTGCCCTCTGTTCCTCCGGTGTCAACTGCTGATGCGTCGTCGAAGCCGGATGAATCACCAAGCTCTTGGCGTCGCCGATGTTCGCCAGGTGGGACAGCAGTTTGACCGAATTGATGAACTTCTTGCCCGCCGCCAGACCGCCTTTGATGCCAAAGCCGACGATCCCGCCAAAGCCCTTCTTGAGGTACTTCGCCGCCCCCTTGTGGTTCGGGTCGTCTTCCAGCCCAGGGTAGGTTACCCAGTTCACCAGAGGGTGTTGCTTGAGCCATCGGGCAATCGCCAGTGCATTCTCGGAATGGCGCCGTTGCCGCAACGGCAGCGTTTCCAATCCCAGCAGGAACTGATGGGCATTGAAGGGACTCAACGCCGCGCCGATATCGCGCAGGAGCGTCACGCGCACCTTCAGGATGAAGGCCACGTTACCCATGCCGGGCACGTTATTGAGCGCATCCCAATATACCAGTCCGTGATAACTCGGATCCGGCTCCGTGAACTCCGGGAACTTCCCGTTGTTCCACTTGAACTTGCCGGAATCCACAATCACGCCGCCGATGGACGTACCGTGACCACCGATGTACTTGGTAGCCGAGTTCGCCAGGATGTCCGCACCGTAGTCGATGGGCCGGACCAAGCCGACACCGACGGTATTATCAACTACAAACGGGATTCCCGCCTCGTGCGCGATCTTGGCGATCACCTCAAAATCGGGCACATCGAGCTTTGGATTTCCAATAGTTTCCGCATAGATAGCCCGGGTCTTTGACGTGATCGCCTTTCGGAAGGCCTCTGGATTATGTGAATCCACGAACTTCACCGTGCGTCCCAACTTTGGAAAGGTATAGTGGAAGAGCTGGTATGTTCCACCATACAGGTTGTTCGCCGAGACGATCTCGTCGCCCAACCGCGTGATCGCCAGCAGGGCGTACGTTTCCGCCGCCTGTCCCGAGGCTACCGCGAGCGCACCTGTTCCGCCTTCCAGCGCGGCAATTCGTTTTTCAAAGACGTCATTCGTCGGATTCATCAGCCGCGTATAGATGTTGCCGAATTCCTTCAGTGCAAAGAGATTGGCCGCATGCTCCGTGCTTTTGAAAACGTATGAGGTCGTTTGATAGATCGGAACTGCCCGTGCTCCGGTGGTCGGATCCGGTTGCTGTCCCGCATGCAATGCTAATGTGTCTATTTTTTTTGGGGTCATGACTTTCTTTCCTTCATTTTTATTTTTTTTATTCCTTAAAACGCATACTGGGCACTCAGTACCACTCCGTTGCCGAGTCCGGCGGTGGTCGTGGATTCCTCGTCGCCCGCGTTCACATACGCGCCCACCAGGGACAGGTTCTTGTTCGCCAACCATGCCACATGAGCGTCCCAGTAGTCGGCGTTCTTGAAATCACTGAAGTGCGCGCCCTGCTTGTATTCAACGCCAACGGCCACATTTGACAACGGCAGAACGTCCACGTTCGCGAATCCCGTGATGTCCCGATCATCGTCATAGCCAAAAACCCCTGTGGCACGACCTTTCGTGGAAAGCGCGCCGGCGGAAAGCAGTACCGGGAGGGGCAGTTCGGTGACAAGTTTCGTGGCCACGATATAATAATCGCTGCCGCTTGAATCCGCGTTGGCTGTCGGGGTGGTATACTTCCATATCGCCCCCGCCGAAACGGCCGGAATGAACTTATATCCTCCGATGTTCTCCGGCAGGAGGAGCAATTTCGCGCCAACGTTCGACTTTTTGATATTATGACCCGTGGGCGCAATGACCTCGTAACCGTAGGACAGTTCCAACCGTTCAAACAGCGTGAGTGCGGCGCCGATCGCCGTCCAGTCAACGTGTACATCCGATAGATTGACATACCAGACACCGAACTGGGGTTTGCTCACGATGTTGTCCAGGGTGTTGGTCGCGGCCGCATCCTTATTCTGGCCCGCCGGATATGCCAACGGGTTAAAGGCGACGCCGCCGACGCCTTCAAGATTATTCAAGGGCACGCCGCTGTATCCTATTTGGGTCACCAACACCGCTATCCCACCTAACACCAACGATTGTATAACTACTTGATATTTCTTCACTGATTGTACTCCTTCTTTGAAACCATGTTCAAACCGACTTGTTTTCGACACAAAAAAAAACCACTGACGGATCGTTTTTACGCCCGGCAGTGGGTATCTTAAAGAAGGCTTTGCATTATTACGCTATTCGCATAGCCCCCCCCCTCTGCCGGGCACACTACACATGCAGCAGCCCCTCCACAGCAACACGGCTGAAGCCGGCACCGCGTTCTGATTAATTCTGTTTGTTAAATTAGCACTCACAATAAATCCATTTATTTCTTTTTCTTATCGTTTGGCAATGGTTCACCCGGGTTGTGTAAGATCGGCCCAGTGCCGCCGTGTTCCCCGCAGCCGCAGTTTTGAACATCGGGTGTTGCTGTGCTGCCAACTTCTGGGGCGGGGGGGGGATTAATGTCCGCGAGATAAATGGTCGTACTGTCAAACGCACTGACAATCACAGCATTGGTAATGCTCACCGTACTGTCGCCCACGTTAATCGAATCCACCCACATGCCCTGGCCGGCCACTTTCACAATATTGCCACCCTGCGGAATCATGCCCTTGCGATGGTTGCCGCCCCAGTTAGTGCCAATGCCGGCTTGGGAATTCGGCCCATTCATGTCACAAATAATGACTTTGTCGCCGTCGTCAGCATAGCGGCTGGCGAAATAATTGTAACAACTGTTGGAATCGGTTATTTCCGCAAGTGTGCCGGCGGGCTTAATGCCGTAATCCCCGGCGGCGGTGGGGCAAATGAACATCTTCGGTGTGATCCCGCCTTCCGTGGTAAGGGAGCCGTTGGTGCCGCCCAAGTTGCCTTTCGGGAAAATAGGGCGGAAGGAGTTGCCCGAATCCAAGCCCCAGGCCGAGATGGTCTTCCAGATACCGTTCTGGTTCGAAAGGCAGTTAACGCGACGGGCCTTTTCCCGCATATCGAACAGGTTCGGCAGAAGTAAGCCAGACAGAATAGCGATAATTGCGATAACTACCATCAGTTCCACCAGGGTGAACGCACACTTCGAAATCCGTCGCCATATGCATTTCATGATGGTTACCTCCCTCTTCGATGTTGATTTGATTGCCAACGTTTTCAGTATACTGAATCCATGACAGGATTTCCTGTCACCTTGATGTTTAACGGCCTTTTGTTGACATCTTCATCATTAATCCCGACCACTTCTATTGATTTAGTAGTAATATACCTGACCATATTTTTTTGTCAACAACTTTTTCAAAATAAAGGCGACTTATTTTAGCCGCATTTTCCGCCCTCAAAATCACGTGGTCACCATTGGGTAGAGATTCCATACCATCCCGACGTTCCGATCTGTTCCATAAAGCCATTCGCGAACGCCGCGGGTTGTAGATAGCTTTGGCACGACGCAAATCAATTGCTTCGCGGTGGAAAAGCGGTAGCGTCGGCTACCGCACTCCCCTCGTGGCGCGGGGCGAGCCAAAGCTGGATAACCTGACTTCAAGACGTCGAAATGAAAAAACAGGATAGACACGCCCTGCATGATATTGAATACATCAAAAGCTAAGTTGACATCATGCGCAGAATTGACAGAATGGTTTTGGTATTGATGTCAAAGGTTCCAAGATAAGAGCAAGACCGACCGGAGGAGCATGAATGTGAAATGTTTTTTTGAGTGGGTTCTGATAGCCAGTCTTGGCGCTCCCAGTATGGTTCTTGGCACAACGTTCGTTCAAACTAACGCGTTTATCCTTAAACCCGGCGAAACGCTGGGTTCCGAACTGTGGCTTATGGCCAATCAAATTCGCATCGAAGGTAACGTCAAGGATGACGTGTTCCTACTGGCCACGACCAGCTCCCTGTGGGGCGAAGATACCCATGACGGACTTGTAACACTTGCCGGGGAATTTCATAACGACGTCTGGGCCATGGGAAACACCGTGGAACTGACCGGCATTGTTCAGGATCACGCCCGATTTCTGGCTCGTACCATCCGGCTTAGCGGCTCGATCGCCCGTAATTCCATGTTCGTTGGCAATACGATCCATCTGACGCGTTCCGCCGATATCGCCGGCGACGTCTGGATAGCAGGAGAAAACCTGATCGTTGAGGGATGGGTCGAGGGCAACGTGACGCTGATCGGAAAGAACGTGACTCTTTCAGGAACATTCGGCCAAGATGTTGTTATCATTGCCCAGGACCTTGTCGCACTGCCCGGAACCGAAATCATGGGCAATCTAACTTATCGTTGCCCCAAGGAATTTGCCTCCGACAACCGGGTTATCATTCATGGAAAGGAAATCCGCGAAATTATTCCCGAACCATCCTCCGGCATAGCCCGCGGTTTTTCCCTGGAATCTTTTGTTTATCAAAGCTGGCTGTTTCTGGGAGCGATCATGGTGGCCATGCTATTTATCGCCGTATTCCCGGCTTTCACGATCCGGTCCGTCAGAGGCATCCGTTATTCCCCATTGAAGTGCATGGCAACCGGATTCATGGTCCTGGGACTGATTCCCCTGATCGCGGTATTCGCCCTCATTTCGATTATCGGAATCCCCTTAGGGCTGCTCCTCCTGATCACGCTGGTTACCTGGGTGTATCTCAGCAAAATCATGGTGGCGGTTGCGCTTGGGATCTGGCTGCTCCGGCGTCCGGAACCGGGCTTGTATTCCCAGTTTCTCCTGCCTTTAATCGCCGGGCTGTTACTTGTTTACGCCGGAGTCAACAGCGGACTGCCAGGACTGGCGCTTTGGTTTATTGTCACAACCATAGGATTAGGAGGACTGGTGCAGGCATTATTCACCGGCCTGCACAGCTCGGCCATATCGCTGAATCCCAACCTTCCTCCGGCGCCCCGACCTAAGGATAATTCCCTTGAAAGCCGTTAATAGAATACCGGTGTGATCAGCGTCCATTTTAATGACGACCGATCCTGCGAGACAATATCCCATTGATAAAATTCCGCCGCATTCTCCGAATCGTCCACGGGGAGCGGCGAGAAGGTGACTTCACATCCCAACGGTACCGTCGCCAGTATGTTTGTGGGCGCATTCCCGAGACGGACTTCGGCGCCAATCCTCTCGATTTCCATGCGAGCCGTCCGCATGGCGCGTGCGGTCTGTTCCAGATTGAGTGTCGTGATCTGGGTTTCCAAAACAACAGTCGTCACGATCACCAGTACGAGGAGGGCCACCAAGGCTTCGAGTAATGTGAAGCCGGATTTCATCAAAAAACCGAACTGGAGATATCCGCGGCATCGTTGGTGCCTCCCGCTTCGCCATCACTGCCATAGCAAATCACTTCATACGGCTCATTCTGACGGCCCGGCACCATATAAATGAAGTCGCGGTTCCAAGGATCCTTGGGCACTTTGCGGCTGTCCAGATAGCCGTCTTCCGGATAGCGTTCCGGCACAGGCGCAAGAGTGGGCCGCACACACAGCGCTTCCAAGCCCTGTTCCTGGGTCGGAAAGAGATTCTGTTCCATCCGGTACAACTTCAGGGCATGTTTGATGTTTTTGATCTGCAATTTGGCGGCCGCCACTTTGGCTTCACCGGGGTGGCGAAGCACGCTGACCCCCACAATCCCGGCCAGGATGGAAATAATCAGCACAACCACCAATATCTCGATTAAAGTAAATCCTCCACGCATCGGGTGCATACATCCCTGTCCTTTCCTGCTCATGTCTCGCGACCCCGTCCAATGCCCATCGCTGCTTGCCGCTCAAGGCTGAACGCCAATAGGATTGAATCCAGTCCTAAATATACATATTTTTCCATTGATTGTCATGCCCGATATCATATTTCTCATCAATTTTTCCAAGTAATTTATCTTGTCAAGACGTCAAGATCGCCACGATGCTGTCCGGCGGCTGACGGACAAGTGGCCAATTAGGGCCTTCGGCGCTGACGTGACAAAAATAATCGTTCGTAAGTTATTATCTCGTCGGGCTTTCCGCCTGAGGCGGATTTGCCGATGAGATTATGTGCCTTTGCGAGAAAATGATGTCCTTACATGCCAACGAGCGGTGCCCTGCCATATAGGCAGGCAATCTCCGCCGCCGGATATTGCTCATTTATTGCCCAAGTTATTGCCAGCGGACGCCCCGACAGAGCGGGGCGGCTATCCGTCAGCCGACGGATAGCCACGGCACTCCGTTGCCATGTCGTTGGTTTTGGCATGCGTTGAACATAACGCGAATTACTGGGTCGAATAGACCTGTTCATTCCATGATCGTTTCGATATGATGGCGCCATGATCCGAAACTGGAAATGGTTCCGCCGGACGGCCATGAAGGAAGTCGAGGCCATAATCAGGACATTGCCTCACGCGGTGAGAGTCAAAGCCCAATCGCTTCCCGTCCTTTTTGAAAAATGCCCCGGGACATCACTCATTGCCGACGGGATTGAGGCCGACACGCTCGGTCTTTTTGAAGGCTCATCGCTCCGGGATAGCGAAGGCGGCGCGTCCCTGCCGCCGCACATCATTCTATTCCTGGATAACATACGGGAATCCACGGAACCGGATGAAGCGCTGTACCGCAAGGAAATTCGCACGACCTACCTGCATGAATTGGGACATTACCTGGGCTTGGAAGAAGACGACATGGAATCCCGTTCGCTGGGCTAGATTTTTATTCAGGCTTGCGCTGAACCACCGGCACGCCCCATCAGTTTCCGCAAATGACTCCGACCAACTTCCGACCACCATCCGTTTTCAAGGATATCGTTCAGATACTCAACGGATAACAGGCCCAGTTCGAGATCGCTTAACAGACAGCATATCATGGATTTATCCAGTTCCATTCTTAATTTCCGTCCCAGCTCACGAGCGGGGATGTTCTGCTGGAGGATCGCCCGCATCTGGAATCGGCGATGTTGAATGGTTTTGATCGCATCTTCTCTTGTCATTCGGGCCATATACCTCCAGGACAGGCTGGATTTATTCTCACATTCTTGTATCCTGCAAATCATGTCAATAGTTTTTATTTCCAATATTCAGGAGATTCGCCATGCAGATTGCGGAAGGCCATATTCAGCGCGTTTTCGTGGTCCGTCTTGAAGACGGAGAACAACTCCCGCAAGCGGTGGAAACCGTTGCCCGGGAAAAAGCCATTCACTCCGGACTGGTCCTGCTGATTGGCGGCGCCCGCAATGGCACCCTGGTCGTCGGACCCGAAACAACGATCCCGAAGCCGGTTCCCATGACCAGGATCTTTGCGGACGGCCATGAACTTCTTGGCGTCGGTACGTTGTTTGAAGGCGCCAACGGTCCGGAGCTTCACATGCATGCCGCCCTGGGACGCGGCGATACGGCGCGGACCGGTTGTATCCGCGAAGGGATTGTCACTTACCTTATCGGCGAGATCGTCATCCTGGAATTAACCGGATTTTCGGCAAGGCGCGAGCGCGATTCGGTTTCCGGATTTGACTTACTGAATCTGAAGGATTGATACCCACCGGCGCCTTCAGCCGGATGATCAGGCCGAAGGATATTCCACGCGGCAATGTCGCTGGCGCATTATGGCGCTTGCAGCAGCGCAGCGGGTTTTGGGGACTTTCACCGTTCTATGTAGCCGTTACCTTCGGCTGCATGAAAGGGGTCTCCATCGGGGCGGGTTGCGGCGGCGTTAGCCGCCGCTCCCGCTCCGATGGGGTTGCTTGAAGGATTATTGTGTCCAGATGTAATTTGGTAATGTACCGAGTATCAAGCACTTTCAGCCTGCTCGGGTGCCACTGCGGAACCCTCAAGTCTGAGCCATGATGTTCGGTCTGTTGAATCAGATGAAGATATGCAGAAAATGTGGAAGTCATGACTTTGGTACATGGACATCCGCGTCACGCGGCACGGTTCATCACTACTGTCGAAGTTGTCGGCGAAAACGAGCGACTGAATACACTACTAGAAAGCTCCGCAATGGAGGTGCCCACACTCGATTAGAATGGCTGAAGAAACTTGACGAGTATGATCGCTGTCCACGATGCAATCGGCCTTGGCGAACGATACCACGACGACCAGACAAGCGATATCGGTATGTCTGGACGAAGGATCATATTCGTCCATTGACCCAAGGAGGAACAGACGACATCAGCAACATCCAACCTCTATGCTATCAATGCAATTCATCGAAGTGTGACGGGAGACAGAAATGAAAGACCGACAAGTGGCTGGAACTTATCGTGAATTCGCAATAGGTTCAGTGCCACTCAACCCGAATGTTGCTTTCCAACTTGCAACCCGGAGCTGTAACCCAGTGATGAAAATTGAGCACATTTGGGATTATTCAGGATGAAGTCCGGTTCAGCGGAAAGCGTTGAATATCACGCTGTTGATCACTCTGGATGAATCCAGAGGAAACAGGCTAAAATGGCCGGTTGGAATTATGAGTCCGATGTGGCGACGTCTCGCCGTGTATGATGGCTGACGTTGACATAATTTAAAAGAGTCGCCGATGATTATGGCGACGTTAAGCGCAGGTAGTTGGTCTGACGGTGGCCTATAAGCCAAGTCAGACCCATCTCGCTGCGTGGCCGCCACAGGTGGGGAAAAGGTCAAGGAAAACAGGGTCAATTTTGTTGGAATCGTGTCGGACTATCTCCGCAGGCAGGGTGTTATGTAGCCGAAGCTCGGCGCCCGCCTTCGTCCCGATTGCGTGGACGGCTGAGTAAAAACGATTAAATTGCACGGTGCATTTAAAAGCGCTTTTTTCTTTTCCCGTCGCCAGCCTTTTATCTCTATTTCACGTTTTCGTGCAAAAGACTTATCAGGATGTCTCTCGGCATAACAAAGTCTAAGGGGACGTCTTATTCGCGTCCATGAAGAACCTGTTCCAGTATTATGTTCGATCATCCGTTCAGATAAATTATTCGTAATGCCAGTGTAAAAAGATCCATCCCTGCATTCGATTATGTAAGTGAACCATGGTTCGTTAATAAGGCCCTTCGTCATTTCATTCCTCAGGGTCATTCCTCACATGGCTTGCCATGACGAACATGGCGTAGCCATGTGAGGAATGGAGGCGGGGGGAATCGAACCCCCGTCCGCATAGGATTCACTGCCGCATCTACGCGCGTGTTCTGTCTATAAAGTCTCGTCACGGCACCCGCCGACAGACAGGCCAATACCGCAACCAGCGTCCACGTAATATCTCGTTTCCCTGTCCGGTCGCCCGACAAAGAAACCAACCCGCTATCGTCGTCAACCGGCCTAGCAGGTGGTCAACCGGAAGACGTCACGGCGCTATTAAGCCGCGAGGGCCAATTCGTTATTGGCGTTTGAGTTTTTTTCCCGGGTGTTTTACGAGGCCAACCGGGGTCCTCGGCGCGCGACGGAAGCTTCAACCTGCACGTCGAAACCTGTCGCCCCCATTACTTAAAAATCAACGGCATTGATAAACCATCGGCCCAAGGCCAGCCTAGGCCGCTCCTTACAATAACAGGCCACGCCACAAACGCGGGGCGGGCAATTTTACTCTCCGGCTGATGGAACCAACTCCTTGTTCTTTTTATTTCCCGAACGCGCTTCAATTTCCTGCATCATCTCAGCCATGCAAACGGGGCAAAGCCCATGAGTAAACGTCAGTAACGACTGATCACTGACATAATCCTCCATCCGACTCCATACATTTTTACGGATCTGCACCCGATGACAATTGGCACAGACCGAAATCAATGCTTTCAATACCCGGTTCTGCTGGATATAGGTATTGCCGATGGCAATAATCGCCGTCAGAAACACCCCCGCCGTGAGAATAAAGCCCCTGAAAATATTGACACCTTCCTCCTTATTATTGAAGAAAAAAGCCTGCATATCCCTGAACTCGTTCAGCCAGATCAGCAACAACAAGATGATAAACGTCAGGAACTGCCAAAAGGCAATATAGGCAAATGGGTCTTTCGGCAGTTGAATGTCATCATCATTTTCGGCCTGAGCTATATTCATAAATTCTCTCTAAGGGATATTACCCCCCTTTTTTTAATTGTATTATTTCCCAAATACCCCACGCTGTCAATTCATTATACGTCCGAATTGGATTGGACGTTCCGGCCTGCCCTGCTATAACTGCTCCCCATGAGCATGGGAAATATATCAACAATCCTGGGCGTTATATTGGACATGGACGGGGTTCTGTGCGATTCCGAGCCCTTCATCGGCGAGGCCGCAGGCCGGATGTTTCATGAGCGCTATCAGATTAAAGTTAAGCCCGCTGATTTCAAGCTTTTCGTCGGCATGGGAGAAAACCGTTATCTTTCCGGCGTCGCCGAACGCCATGGAATCCGTCTGGCCCTGGAATCCGACAAAGCCAGAACTTACGCCATCTATCTGGATATCATCAAAGGAAGACTGAAGCCCCTGCCCGGCGCGGCTGATTTCATCGCCGCCTGCCGGCAGCATGGATTGAAGCTGGCCGTGGCTACCAGCGCCGATCTCATCAAGCTCCAAGGTAATTTGAATGAAATCCGGATTCCGGTTCAGATGTTCGACGCCACGGTGACCGGCAGTGAAGTCGAGCGGAAAAAGCCGCATCCGGACCTGTTCCTGGCGGCCGCGCAAAAAATTAAAATCCACTCCGGCCATTGCCTGGTCATTGAGGATGCTCCCAGCGGCATCAAGGCGGCCACGCGGGCCGGCATGTTATCTTGGGGCCTGACCACCAGCTTCTCTTCCAGAGCACTGACCAGGGCCGGCGCCCGGTGGACCGCGCCCGATCTGGCGCATGTGCCGCCGGAACTTTTCCGATCCAGGAAATAACAGCAAGGAGATCCGATGAAACAACAATGCAAAGAACTGGTTCAATACGGGATCAAAATTGCGCAAGCCCATCTGGTCGCCGGCGCTGGCGGCAACATCAGCGTCAGGGACGGTTCCATCATCTGGATGAAACCCAGCGGTTTTGCCTTGGACGAGATGACCCCCGGAGATTTATGCGGACTGGACCTGGCCACCGGACACCTGGTTCGGGGCGTCAATAAACCCACCTCCGAATACAACATGCATCTGGCCATTTATCGGGTGCGCCCGGATGTCGGCGCAATTTTCCATACCCATTCCCCTTGGGCCTCCGGCGTCATCAGTGCGGGGATTCAATTCAAGCCTATGTTCGCGGAGTTCATCAACGATCTCGGCCGGACAGGAACTCTCCCCTACATCACCCCGACAACCCGCAAACTGGCCGCCGCCATGGCCAACAAAGCCAGGCACTGCGACACCATTTTCATGGTTAATCACGGCGTTCTGGCGGTGGGCGTGAATATGAAGCAGGCTTACTATCGCTGTGTCGTCGTGGAAGACGCGGCCAAGTCGCTCGTCGCGGCAACTGTTGTGGGCAAGCCCCGGTTTCTGACGCCGGCCCAGGGTCGTGAACTCATGGCCCAGGAAGGACCTCAGCATCGGCTTAAGATGATGCAATCCGGGTAGAATCTAACGCGGGGTCGCATCCGGAAGCCCGCCATCCACGGGCAGGGTAACTCCGGTGGTCGGCGTTTGCCGTGTCACGAAAAAAAGAACAGCATTGGCCACATGCGCCGGAGTTATCCGTGTCTTCAACAGGTTGCGATTACGATAGTACTCCTCCAAGCCCTTTTCATCCAAGCCCCGGGCCTGCATACGGGACGGTCCGACTTCGGCCCATAGTCCCGATTTGCGCTTGCCATCTGAAAAAACGGCGTCCGGCGCCACCATATTGACGCGAATGCCAAACGGCGCCAATTCCAGGGCGGCAATCCGGGCCAATTGGTGACTGGCAGCCTTCGTGGCGCTATAAGCCCCGAACTGGGCTCCCGGAGCAAAGACATTTTTCGTCGAAACGAGAACCATATCTCCGCCAATCCCCTGGAGAGACATCCAGCGCCCCGCTTCGGCAAGAGTTAACAAGGTTCCTTCCACGTTCACTTGTTCCAGTTTGCGAAAAGCTTCCAGATCCATATCCATCAGCGACGCCACCAACGCAATCCCCGCATTCACGATGACAATATCCACACCGCCCCAGGTGCGACCCACGGCGGCAAAGCCGTCGGCGACATCGTGTTTATCCGTCACATCCATCCGCACGCCGATCACCCGATCCGGCGTACTGGCCGACAATTCATTGACCAATTCATCGAGTGTTTCCTGGACCCGATCCGTGACGGCCACGTGACATCCTCCGTTCAGCAAGCCCTTGCAGATACCGGCGCCAATCGCGCCGGCCGCACCGGTCACCAGCGCCACCTTGTTTCGCAAGGGATGGTATTCCGCCGCCGGATATTTGATATGAAGCGTTCCCATCCCTTCCAGGATGATGGCCTCCGGCGGCCCTCCATGCTGGACGACATATTTATTCAAAGTTTCTTGCAGTCGATCCCGAAGGGCATCCAGCGCAATTCCGGCATCCAGGGTCTTCATGAGCAGCGGAGGTCTTTGGGTGACAGCCCCGTGGTTCAAGGAGGCGACGCCTGGAAGGCATTTAACCAGCACGCGTTGATAGGGATCATCGTCGTTTCCAGACGCTGTCGCCAGAAGCCCGCGGATGAGAGTTGTGACCTGGGATAAACGACGAATAGTGGTTTGTTCCGGCTGATCGCTAGGCATAGGGGCAGTTCCTTCCATCGTTGCTATCCGCAAGACAACGATATCTGCTATTTTCGGTTGATGCTTATCGCTTTAACATTTTTTAACGACTGATAGAGCTTCAAGGCTTCCCGCGGCTTCAGATTATGATGCACCACTTCGCGAATAGTTTTGATCATCGCCAGGGGAGCATCGCTTTGGAAGATGTTTCGGCCCATGTCCACCCCGGCGGCGCCTTCCCGGACCGCGTTGAACGCCATGGTCAGGGCCTCAAGTTCCGGGAGTTTCTTGCCGCCCGCCATCACAATGGGAACCGGGCAGGATGCCGTGATGGTGTCAAACCCCTCGTCCACGTAATAGGTTTTAACGACATGGGCGCCCAACTCCGCGCAGATGCGGCAAGCCAGGCGAAAATACCTGGCGTCCCGAACCATCTCCTTGGCCACGGCCGTCACCGCCATGACGGGGATCCCGTAGCGCAGTCCCTGGTCAACCAGCCGGGTCATGTTGTGAACCGAGCGCGTCTCATATTCCCCGCCGATAAACACCTGGATGGCCAGCATGGAGACATTCATGCGGATGGCGTCTTCAATATCCACGGCAATTTCCTCGTTGGAAAGCTCTTTCAAAATACTCGGCCCGCCGCTGGCCCGCATCACAATGGGTTTGGAATACATGGGGGGAATCGTGGTGCGCAGAATGCCGCGCGTCAGCATCAGGGCATCGGCTTCCGGAGCCAGCGGCACAATTTTCAAGTCAATCCGTTCCAAGCCCGTGGTTGGCCCCTGGAAATAGCCATGATCGATGGCCAGCATCACGGTGCGTCCGCTTTGCGGGTTAAAAATCCGCGCCAACCGGTTTTTCATGCCCCAATCCAGGGCCGAGGCTCCTTTGAGAAAAAACCCGCAGGTTTCCATGGGCACCCGTTCGAAAAACAGCTTTCCTTCCTTCACCGCTTCCGAATCTGGCATGGCGACATTTCCTCCTAAATTCCCCTGGTGCTAATCCCATCGCGCCGCAGTATGGCATATTCATTCACGAGGTAAAGGCCATTTTTCTGACGCTATAACAAACAAAGGGGCACGAGTTCCTTAAACGAGCCGACAAAATGCGGATGCAAGCCGCGGCGGATATGAGCCGGTAATTCGTCAAAATCTTTCTTGTTTTCCTTCGGGAACACTAGGTGAACCACCCTGGCCCGCTTGGCCGCGATAGTCTTCTCCTTGATTCCGCCAACCGGCATGACAAGCCCCGTCAAGGTCAATTCTCCGGTCATGGCCCAGTGGGCCCTGACCGGCTTATGGACAGCCAGGGAATACAAGGCACAGGCCATCGTAATACCCGCCGACGGACCATCCTTCGGGGTAGCGCCGGAAGGCACATGCAGGTGAATAAAATGATGCTCGAATAAGGCCTTGGCGCCGGCGTTGCCGCTCAGGAACGAGCGCACAAAAGTGTAGGCGATCTCCGAAGATTCCACCATGACATTGCCCAATTGTCCCGTTTGTTTGAAGCCCGGCTTTTCCGCTTCCACCTTGGTGGCCTCGATATAGATGGTATCTCCGCCCATGCTGGTCCAGGCCAGGCCCATGACCACGCCGGGCCCCGGATTCCTGAATGGATCCTCCTCGGAAAACAGGCGCTTGCCCAGGAGACGCGGAACATCCCGGACAGCGACCGTGATCCGGCCTGATCGCCGCCTGTTCAGAATTGAACGCGCCGATTTGCGGCAAATCTTCTTGATGGCATTTTCCAGGCTCCGCACACCGGGCTCACGGGCATACCCGTCAACCATGGCCTTCAATGCCTGACGGGTAATAACCACCTGCCCTTTTTTAAGGCCGCCATTATTCAGTTGTTTTGGAATGAGATAACGTTTCGCGATCTGCATTTTCTCCGCAAGAATATATCCGGATAGATGGATGATTTCCATGCGATCCAGCAAAGGGCGGGGAATCGTGTCCAGCACATTGGCGGTACACACAAACAGTACATGCGACAGATCGAAACGCACATCCAGGTAATGATCGAGAAAATCCCGGTTCTGTTCCGGATCCAGAACCTCCAGGAGGGCGGATGCCGGATCGCCTTGAAAGCTCATCCCAATTTTGTCAATTTCATCAAGCATAATCAGAGGATTCGCGCTCTTGCAGAGCTTCATGGCCTGAATGAATTTTCCCGGCATGGCGCCGATATACGTCCGGCGATGCCCTTTGATTTCGGCTTCGTCCCGCATACCCCCGAGCGAAAACCGGTAAAATTTCCGGCCAATGCTTTCCGCGATCGAGTGTCCGATGGAGGTTTTCCCCACCCCGGGGGGACCCACAAAACAGATGATCGAACCGGAAACATTACCCTTCAAGATGCCCACGGACAGAAACTCCATGATGCGCTCCTTGACGTCCTCCAGTCCATAATGATCCCGGTTCAGAATCCGTTCCGCGCGCCGGATATTATAGGCATCCGGGGTAAACACGCCCCAGGGCAGGGATGTCAGCCAATCCAGATAATTGCGGGTCACCGTGAATTCCGGCGATAGCGCATCCAGCAAAGTCATCTTTTCCATTTCCTCGTTGATCCGTTCCGAGGCCTCCGGCGTCAGCTTCAGGGATTTCAGACGTTCCCGGAAGCGGTCGATTTCCGTTTCCTTGCCCTCCTTGGCCAGCCCCAGCTCCTTCTTGATCGCCTTCAGCTGTTCCCTGAGAAAATATTCCCTTTGCTGTTTGGACAACTTCCCCTCGATCTGCTGGTTGATCTTGGTCTGGATCCGGGACACATCGACTTCCTTCTTCAAAAGAATCAGGGCTTTTTCAATCCGCTGCCGGACGCTGATGGTCTCCAGAATATCCTGAAGCTCCGCCGGTCCCGCCATGGTCATGGCGGAGGAAAAATCGGCCAGCCGTCCCGGATCGTTCAAGTTGGCGCGGGTCAGAAATAAATTCAGCTCATCCTTGAACATCGGATTAAGCTGGATCAACTCCTTGATGGCATTGACGATCGAAACCGAGTAGGCCTTGAGTTCTTCATTCCCCGACATCTCGGTTTCATAAATATAACGGACCTTGGCCCGAAAAACCGGTTCTTCGGTCAGCATCTTTTCTATGCTAAACCGCTCCAGAACTCCGACCATGACCTGGATGGGGGCCTCGGGAGACGGCTGCGTCACCCGCAGGATTTCAACCACCACTCCCACCGAATACAGATCACGGTGGGTAATCGGGTCCGTTCCGGCGCGGTTGGGGCGCGGGCGCATGAGCACAATACCGGCAAACTTGGATGAGGTCTTGACCAAGTCGGCAATGACCCTCTTGGCGCGTTCGTCATCGAGGATGAGCGGCAAGATCATCTTCGGAAACAGCGGACGATTCTCCACCGGAATTATCGGCAAAGTTTCCGGCAGCATGTCGCGAGCCAGGATGATCTGTTTTTTCTCCAGCGGAGCGCCGGACAGGGCAGGAGCATCACGGGTCGGATCTTTGTTCTGGGGATCATCAGCCATGATAGATTTGCTGACGAGGAAATCTATCTCATCGGACCAAAGCCGCGCACGGGACCGCCGCCTTGCGCATTACCCCGGGGCAGTGTGGGCATGGTTGTCCAAAGGATATCGCGGTTCAATTTTAATTCCACCAGCTCGGCATCCGCATCCATGATTTTATTAATTTCACTCTGCATCTCAACCAACTGGACCCGACAGGCCTTGGCTTCAGGATTGGTCTCAAAAATGACTTTCTGTCTTTCGGCAATCTGTGTTTTCGCGGCCTCGATGCGGGCGCTGGTCTCCATAACCTTGCGCAAAAAATCGGCGCTCATCTCGGCGGAAAATGGCGCCGGCTGCTGCACCCCACCCGCCGGCGCATCCTTCTTGCCAGCCATCACCTCAGCCGGGGTCGAATTTGCCGCCACAGTTTCCTTGGCCGCTTTAACCGGCAACGGCGCCGCGGTCTGTTGTTCAGAACTCCCGGATTTATTTTCACCACCGCAAGCCACCAGACCAACAAGTCCCGCCATCACCCCTATTGCCGCGAGCATGGACCATGATTTCATAAACTTCCCTTTCCCTATTGATTTACCTTCCATGGAATGAACCGACAAACAGACGTTGCATTTATCAAGACATTATGTTGAAATGATTAACTAAGGCAAGCAAAAAAAAAGCGCCCGGCGAGTAATGCCAGTTACAGGGGAAATGGCGCGTAACCGAGTTGGGCAAAGGGCTTCAGCTATAGCGCCCCGACCTCACCGGGAAACAGTCATTCAGGCAAGGGAGCGGTGGCATGACGGATCAAGCAAAGTTGATTGTCGGAAAAAAGGAATATGTACTTCCTCTTATCACAGGCACTCAGAACGAGCGCGCCATCGACATCTCGCAATTGCGGGAGCAGTCCGGGCTGATCACGCTCGACAACAGCCTGGGAAACACCGGTGTCTGCCAAAGCAGTATCACCTTTATCGACGGTGACCAGGGGATCCTGCAGTACCGGGGCTACCCGATCGAGGAATTGGCGGAAAAATCTACGTTCACAGAAATCGCGTATCTCCTGATCCACGGGAATCTGCCGACCCGGAAGGAACTCTCCATATTTTCCAACCGATTGAATGAGTCTTCGTTGATCCATGAAGACATGCGCCATTTCTTCGAGGCGTTTCCGAAATACGCCCATCCCATGGGAATTCTGTCCACCATGGTGGCGTCGCTGTCAACATTCTATCCCCTGCCCGACGTTCTCGATCCGGACGCCGAAGAGCAGTTCATGGCCAACCTGATCTCGCAGGTGCGCACGATTGCCGCATTTTCCTACAAGAAATCCATGGGCGAGCCCGTGGTGTATCCTTCTTTCAGACTGAAATACGTCGAGAATTTCCTGAACATGATGTTCTCGTCGCCGGTCAAGGATTACCATCAGGATCCCGACATCGTGCGCGCGGTGGATCTGTTCCTGATTCTGCACGCCGATCATGAGCAGAATTGCAGCACCTCAACGGTCCGACTGGTCGGTTCCAGTCTGGCTAATATTTACGCCGTGATTTCAGCCGGTATTTCAGCGCTGTGGGGATCGCGTCATGGTGGCGCCAACCAGGAGGTCATTCACATGCTGGAACGCATCCTGGCCTCCGGCGGCGACGGCAAGGAATTCATCGAACGGGCAAAAAAGAAGAACAGCGGCGAGCGGCTGATGGGATTCGGCCATCGCGTCTATAAGAATTTCGACCCGCGCGCCAAGATTCTCAAGCAGGCCTGCCACAAACTGTTGAGCAAGCCCGGAATGAACAATCCCATGTTCGACATCGCCCTACGGATCGAGGAACTGGCGCTGAAGGATGATTATTTCCTGTCGCGCCAACTTTATCCGAACGTCGATTTCTATTCCGGCCTGATCCAAAAAGCAGTGGGCATTCCCTACGACATGTTCACGGTCCTGTTTGCCATTGGCCGCATGCCCGGCTGGCTGGCGCATTGGCGCGAGATGGTGCACCAGGAACCCTTCCGGATCATCCGGCCCCGCCAGGTGTACATCGGCAAAACCGAGCGCCATTACGTGCCCATCAACGAGCGGCCGGAACAAAACGCCGTTCCGGTTTGATAACGCGTATCAGGCGCGCCGGCAAGCGTCGCCGGCAACCGCCTTGGGCCAAATTGATCAAACATTACCTGTGTCCCAGTTCGACGGATAGGTCCAAATACCGCTTGACGGCTTCCCCCGGCACGTTGAACGGGATGTGATTGCCGATACACATCATATACCCCCCTGACATTCGTCCGGTCTCAACCATGGACTGGACCATGGAACGGATTTCGGCCGGGTTGTTCCGCATCAAAATCCTGTTGTCTCCTTCACCGGCTAGAAAGCAGTTCTCATAACGCCGGGCGATCGCCTTGTAGTCGGTAAACGGTTCGCTGATTATGCCCCGTGCGCCGCACGCCATAACGTCGTCCACGAATACATCCACGCACCCGTCCACCATGAACAAGACCTCTTTGCCTGCCTGCTTAAGGATGCTCCATAATTCCTCGTAGCGTGGAAAAATAAATTTATTCATCCAGGCCGGACTGCAAACGGGGCCATTGGCGAGAACAATGTCATCGTGGCAAATCACGAAGTTGACGGGGAGCCTGGCAAATGCGCGAAACACGCGGCGGTTGATCTCGCTGAATTCCTCCATGATACGGTCAAATTCAGGCTCCAGACAGATCGAAAGAAAATTCTCGTAGCCAAAGACGAGCAGAGGCCACATGAACATGGTGTTGTAGAAAGAGACCGACGCGGACGAGCCCGCCGGGGCTTGCTTGCCCCATGCGGTTGGGTAGTTCTTGCGATAGCGTTCATAGATTGCATCCTCGGTTCGGAAGTCACCGTCCTCAACAATGTGCCAGCCGGTGAAGTCGCCCTGTGCCAAAGGACTGAAGCACAGCATCTCTTCCCGAGTCTTGAAACGGCGACCAGCATCTTCCTGTTGCCAGTAATCACGGTAAGAGTCGCCCCAGCGCCCCTTGCTCTTATCACCTTGCCGTTCGGGTCTCGGCTTCGGATCGTCGGTCTCGGGAACTCCGAGACCGAGTTGAGGATACAGTTCATTCAGTTTCAAACGGCAGAGTCGAGGATGCTCGTAGTAGTCAATTCCAGTGAGGCAGGTTTCCGCATCCGGATTCGACCAATGCTCCCAATGTGCTATGCGCTTTGGGCCAAGCCCCATGTAGCTCTCATACCTCGGATCATTCATGTCTAGCATGGCTCCTTTCGTCCCAACGTTACGGTTCCGCAGACCGGCTAATGGGCGCTGGGTGAGGGGCGGTGTCACGATCATGGCTCAGATGCCAGACACGCGCTCCCCATCCCAACAGGAAGAGTCCCAACACCACTATGATTGCCTGGCGCTCATGGGCGGTCAGGCCGAACCAGGCTTTTGCCATGAGTCGCATGGACGTCGAGGATTTCTGCGGAGAAGGCGATGTCATTGAATTCATCCAATGTCCAAGTACGGATGTCGCTAGCGCTCCGCTTTCTTTCCGCTGTCTTCACGCTTTTGAACAGGAAGCGAGACCTTGGGAACGAATCACCAGGTTGATTAACTTGTTCGGAACAAAGATGGTCTTGACGAGTTTTTCCCGGCTTGCCCATTTCGCCGCCGGGGGATGAGCCAGCGCCGCCGCTTCCACCGTTGCCTTGTCCAGGCCGACTGCCAACATGATTGTCCCGCGTAATTTCCCATTGACCTGAATCACAATTTCAACCTGGTCGCGCGCCAGGGCGGCCGGATCAGCCACCGGCCACGCTACCCGCAACAGTCCCGCCGGATGTCCAAGTTCCACCCACAACTCTTCCGCCAGGTGCGGAGCAAAGGGCGCGAGCAATAACACCACCGTTTCAATGGCATGACGAAAAACCGCCTTGCGCTGATCGGACGCGCTTCCATCCGGTGAAAACGCGTCCACCGCGTTCATTAATTCCATGATCTGCGCCACGGCCGTATTAAAATGGAAATCGCCTTCGAGGTCTTGCGTGACCCGGTGAATGGTCTCATGGGTTTTGCGCAAGAGGTCGCGTTCCACCGGCTGCATGGCCGACTGATCAGGCTTCAGCGGTCGGCTGGCCGCCAGCAATTCTCTCTGTTCATAAACGCGCCGCCACACGCGGCGCAGGAAACGGTACGCGCCTTCAATGCCGTCATCGCTCCATTCCGCGTCCTTTTCCGGCGGTCCGATAAACAGCGTGTACAGCCGCACCGTGTCCGCCCCATAATCCCGGATCAAATCGTCGGGACTGACCACATTGCCCTTCGATTTGGACATCTTATAAAGCTGGCCGTCCTTTTCACTGCGCTTGCAGATCATCCCCTGCGTAAAGAGCTTGGCAAACGGCTCATCGATCCTGATCAAGCCCATGTCGTACAAGGCTTTTGTAAAGAACCGGGCATACATGAGATGCAGGATGGCATGTTCAATGCCCCCGATGTACTGGTCCACCGGCATCCAGCGGTTGCAGGCGTCGGCATCAATCGCGTGCCGCTCATCGTGCGGAGACAAAAACCGTAAAAAGTACCAGCTCGAATCCACGAAGGTATCCATGGTGTCGCGCTCGCGTCGGGACGGCTGGCCACACTTCGGACAGGGCACATTCATGAAGTCGGACGAGCGCGCCAGCGGCGACTCTCCGGTCAGCCGAAATTCAACGTCATCGGGCAGGAGCACGGGCAGGTCCTTTTCCGGGACCGGCACCAAGCCGCAATCCGGACAATAAATGATCGGGATCGGCGCCCCCCAATACCGTTGACGGCTGATGAGCCAGTCGCGCAGACGGTACTGCACCATGGCGCGTCCAAAACGTTTTTCCCCCGCATGGGCCGTCATGCGGCTTCTGGCCTCCGCGCTCGGCAGGCCGGAAAATACGCCGGAATCAACGGTCACCCCGTCGTCGCAAAAGGCATTATCCATGGATTCAAGCTTCAGCAACTGCTCGGCATTCTGAATGGACAGCTTGACGGGTAATCCGTATTTTTTGGCGAAGGCCCAGTCCCGCGTATCATGGGCGGGCACCGCCATGACCGCCCCTGCCCCATAGCTCATCAGAACGTAATCGCCGACCCACAGGGGGATATTCCCTCCAGTGTATGGATTGATGACATAGCGTCCGGTGAAGACGCCTTTCTTTTCCCGATCCTCGGCGGCGCGGTCGGCGGACGCCACCTTTCCGGCCTCCGCAACAAACGCGCGTACGGCTGACTCTTCGGGCAACCCCTTGACCATATCAGCCAAACCGGCGTATTCGGGCGCCACGACCATATAGGTGCATCCGAAGATCGTGTCCACCCGGGTTGTAAAACAGGGAACGACGGCGCGGGGATCTACTCTTCCGTCCCCGCGCGGCACCAGGGGAAACTCCACCCAGGCGCCTTCACTGCGGCCAATCCAGTTCTGCTGCATCGTCTTTACCCGATCCGGCCATCCCTGTAACTTCGCCAGATCGTCCAGCAAACGTTGCGCATAATCCGTGATTTTAAAAAACCACTGCTCTAAATTTTTTTCCCTAACCTCCGATTCGCAGCGCCAGCATTTTCCATCAATGACCTGCTCATTGGCCAGGACAGCCGCGCAAGATGGGCACCAGTTGACCGGCGCCTTGGCCTTGTAAGCCAACCCCCGCTGGAACAGCTGGATAAACAACCACTGGGTCCAGCGGTAATAATCCGGAAGGCAGGCTGTCACCTCACGGTCCCAATCGTAACAGATGCCCCAGGAATTCAACTGGCGCTTCATGGTCGCGATATTATCCAGCGTCGTAATGCGGGGATGCGTTCCGGTTTTAATCGCCGCATTCTCGGCGGGCAATCCGAAGGCGTCCCAGCCCATGGGCGTCAGGACGTTGAATCCTTGCATCTTCTTATAGCGGGCAACGGCGTCGCCGAGGATGTAGTTCCGGCCATGCCCCACATGCAGGGCGGCGGAGGGGTATGGAAACATGACCAGGCAGTAATATTTCCGGTCCGCGCACCCGGTATCGACCTTGAAAAAACCTTGATCTTTCCAATAGGCCTGCCACTTCGGTTCAATTTCATCAAAAGGATATTTTTCGTTCATCTTCGCCTCTCGTCCATGAGTGAATATTTAATAGCACAGAAAAGATCACAGTCAATCTATTGTTCATGAGTAGATTTATTTGGAATTATGGTTCATTCGACAGTTGGGTGGGTTATTAACATTCATGAGGGCTTTCTTTCTTTTTGGAGTGCGGGAGCGCTGTTTCCCGCACTCCATATAGTTTTTCGCAGCACGGGCTGTGCGAAACGGCCTGCTGATAACTTGGCGTAATTTTTCTATCCATTCCTCAATCGGAACTTCGAAAACCTCGGCCAATATGGAAATGTTCGCGTAATGCGAACGACATATTGAGAATCGATGTTTGCACTAATAAACACTCTGTGCTATATATTTTCCGTATGTAGCGCTGCAGTCGGCGCGGAGGTTCGATGGAGGGCGCAGACATTTTCACCCCAGCGCTGGGCGGGCAAGTTGTGGTGATCCGGGACGGGACGAGGTCGTCCCGTCTCCAGAAGAAAATAATGGAGCCGGGGTACCCTCATCCCGGGATAGCAGGCCAGGTCCCCGATCAGACAATCTTGTCAAGAAACCAAGATGATCCGAATCCATCCATTCAAAGCTCTGCATCCTCTCAAGCGCCTTGTGACCCAGGTTTCCTGCGTCCCTTATGACGTGGTGGACCGGGCCGAAGCGGCGGCGCTTGCCCGGGATAACCCGCTCAGCTTTCTGCATGTCTCCCGTTCCGAGATCGACCTGCCGGAATCGGCAAACCCATACGCCGACGAGGTCTATGCCCGGGCCGCTCTCAATTTCAAGGCCCTGTTGAAGCAACACGTGTTTATCCGGGATTCGATGCCGTGTTTATACCTCTACCGTCTTCAGCGCGGCATGCATATCCAACGCGGCATCGTGGCGTGCTGTCACGCCGACGACTACGAGCATGACATCATCAGAAAACACGAGAAAACGCGGAAGGACAAGGAGGACGACCGGACGCGTCACATGGCAACGATCGGCGCGCAGGGAGGCCTGGTCTTTCTTACCTACCGGGATAACGCCGGTATCGATGATCAAGTGCGCCTGATCGAAGCCACGCGCCCCAGCTATGACTTTACGGCGCCGGATGGAGTAATCCACACCATCTGGCGCATACGGAAAACGGAATCCTTGGTCAACGCTTTCAAGGAAATTCCCGTCTGTTATATCGCCGACGGCCATCATCGCGCCGCCAGCGCCGCCCGGGTGGCCCGTGAACGGCGCGAGGCCAATCCCAGCCATCACGGCATGGAGGATTACAACTGGTTCCCCTCCGTCCTCTTTCCCGCCGGCCAGCTTCAAATCCTGTCCTATAACCGGTGCGTGCGGGACTTCAATGGGAAAACGGAAGCCGAATTCCTGGCGGCTGTGCGCGCGCAAGGCACGCTGACAACCCCTGCCCCGCAGACTCCAGTCGTCCCCGGCCACGTGAGCATGTATTGCGCCGGCCGGTGGTATGACCTCGCCTTGAAACCGGAAGCGACGGAAGACCCTGTTTCCATC
Source organism: Verrucomicrobiota bacterium (assembly GCA_018898455.1). Taxonomy (GTDB): domain Bacteria; phylum Verrucomicrobiota; class Kiritimatiellia; order JAAZAB01; family JAAZAB01; genus JAHIJO01. The sequence goes on from JAHIJO010000091.1 coordinate 35,522, forward strand.
CTGGATGTCAGTCTTCTGCAATCCCGCATCCTGGCCCCGATTCTAGGTATTGCCGATCCCAGGACGGATAAGCGCATCGATTTCATCGGGGGAATTCGAGGCACGCAGGAACTCGAACAACGGGTGCATTCCGGGAAAGCCGCAGTTGCGTTCTCCCTGTTTCCAGTCACGGTTCGGCACCTGATGGCCATCGCCGACGCCGGCCAGATCATGCCGCCAAAAAGCACTTGGTTCGAGCCGAAAGTCCGATCGGGACTGTTGATCCACACCTTCTAGCAAACTGCCGGGCAGTTTGCTAGCCGTTATCCTGCCATTCCGAGGCCTGAGGGGGCGGGGTCTCAGCGTTGTCAGCGACGGCAACAATGTCCTGAACATTCACCTTCACCGACGCCACCTCTGCAATACCCAGGCTTTCGCGCATGCTGTCCCGGACCCTCTGTTGCAGAGCCTGCGACAACTGCTGAATATGGGTTCCGGCTTTGACCGTCATATCCAGGCGGACTTCAATCGTGCCATCGCGGGAAGCCGAGACATCGGCCTGGAGATCCACGACGCCGGCAAATTCGGTTTTCAGCTTAGCCAGAAACGTGTTGACGGCGTTGACGCTGATGCTGACCATGCCGCCTTCGCTGTCAAAGGAAAGATACTGCTCCCGAGCGCCAAGCGGCAAGGCCGACAGCCAGAACAACGCCACCAGGGTTATCAAGCTCACGCCAAGCACAAACTGCCACACCCGGCTGCTCAGCAGAACATCCCAATAGGCATAATGAATTCCAAAAACTCCAGCCACCAAAACCCACCCCAAGCCCAGAATGGCCACCGATAGCGCAAACCCGATAAGGCCATGCAGTATTTTCATGGCAGTTCTCCTTCCTGCTTATTTTCCGGCAAACACTTGACGCCCTGGATGACAACATCCACCGCTTTGACTTTCTTGCCCGTCATATCTTCAATGGCATGGCGCACATCATTTTGAATGCGCCAGGCCACCTGCGGAATGCGGACGCCATATTCTATGACAATATTCAGTTCCACGCTGACGCTTTGCCCTTCCACAGTAACCTTAATGCCGCGGTCATCGGCATTTTTCCCGATCATGCTGGCAATGCCGTCGGAAAACGAACCGCTCATACCCACGACCCCGGGAACTTTCAGAGCGGCCAGCCGGGCAATGACGGCAATCACGCCGTGATGCACACGGATTGCGCCCAATTCCGTCCCTTCGTCCGCCCGATCCTCCGAGAATTCGGCATCGACCTCTCCAGCGTGTTTCCTAACTTCCACCTCAGCAGGTTGCTTATGATCGCTCATCACCAGCCCTCCATTGATTGAAATCAGACATGGCCACCAGTCCCAGTCCATCTTTTAAAAAATTATCCAAAAACGAGGTGTTATAACGGCCGCGCCGGAACAGCGAATCATTCATGATCGCCTGGCCCAGCGGGATCGTGGTTTTAGGACCATCGATCAGGCATTCGCCGAGGGCTCGGGACATACGGTTGATTGCTTCCTCGCGGTTATCCCCCCGCACGATGATCTTGGCAATCATACTGTCATAATGCGGCAGGATTTCATAGCCGTTATAGACGGCGGAATCCACGCGCACCCCAAGACCTCCAGGAAAATGCAGCCATTCCACGCGTCCCGGGGATGGCGAGAAATTATGGAACGGATCTTCCGCATTAACCCGCCACTCGATGGCATGCCCACTGAAATTAACACTCTTCTGATCGAATGAAAGTCGTTCCCCCGCGGCCACCCGGATCTGTTCCTTGACGAGATCAATTCCGGTCACCATTTCCGTCACCGGATGCTCCACCTGGATGCGGGTGTTCATTTCCATAAAATAGAAATTACCTTTCGCATCCAGCAAAAACTCAATCGTCCCGGCGTTGCGATAGCCAATGCATTCGGCGGCTTTGACGGCAAACCTGCCCATGCGTTTCCGCTGGTCAGCGGTTAACACGGGACAGGGGGATTCCTCCAGGAGTTTCTGATGGCGCCGCTGGATGCTGCAGTCTCTTTCGCCCAGGTGAACAACGTTCCCGTAATGATCCGCCATGATCTGAATCTCAACGTGCCGGGCATTATCAAGGAATTTTTCAATATAGACATCGCCCCGTCCGAACGCGCGCTCCGCTTCGGCGCTGGCCATGATGAAGCCCTGAACCAGACTGACGTCGTTATGGGCTACGCGCAAGCCCTTCCCGCCGCCCCCCGCCGCCGCTTTGATCAAGACCGGGTAGCCGACGGAATGGGCAATATCGAGCGCCTCTTCCTGGGTTTTCACGATCGCTTGACTGCCGGGTATCGTCGGTACGCCGCACTTGCGCATCGTTTCCCGGGCCGCGGCTTTATCCCCCATTTTCTTGATATTGTCGGAAGTCGGTCCGATAAATTTAATATTACAGCTTTCGCATATTTGAACGAAGTGGGCGTTTTCGGATAGAAACCCATATCCCGGATGGATGGCATCAACATCCGCCACCTCGGCGGCGCTGATGATGTTCGCGATTTTCAGATAGCTCTCAGTCGCGGGCGCCGGACCAATACAGATGGCTTCATCGGCCATCTGAACATGCAGGGAATGCTCGTCCACATCGGAATAGATCGCGATGGATTTGACCCCCATTTCGCGGCAGGCACGAATGATGCGCAACGCGATCTCCCCCCGATTGGCAATCAAAATGCGATTAAACATAACACGCGTCCCACATTCACGGTTTTAGTCTGAAAACATCTACCCAACGTTTGCCCGGTCGCAAGTCAAAAGTCGCAAGTAAAATATCTCTACCCTACAGTTTCTCGATTTTGAACAGCGGCTGACCGAACTGGACGGCATGGGCATTTTCCACCAGGATTTCCCGGATCACGCCGCGAACCTCAGCCTTGATTTCATTCATGACTTTCATGGCTTCCACAATACACAACACGGCGTCCGGGTTGATTTCCTGGCCAACCTTGGCATACGGTTCCGCGTCCGGGGAAGAAGCCCGATAGAACGTCCCTACAAAGGGCGCTTTAATGATCACAAAACGCGCATCATCAACCGGAGGAGGCGCCGCTGGGGCGCCAGCGCCCTTGACGGGGACCGGAACCGGCGCCGTGGACGTGTGCACAACGACGGGAGCGGTCGTTCCCCGTTTAATCGAGATGCGTATGCCATTTTCTTCCTTTTCAAACTCGGTCAATCCATGCTCCGTCATCAGGTTAATAATTTCCTTGATATCATCGAGATTCATAGTCACCTCTTGCATTGTTTCCGAACACGATCGGACGAAAGCACTTCCATCAATCCCTTCAACGCCAAGGCATAGCCCCGGGCGCCAAACCCCATGATCTGCCCCCGGCACGCGGCGGCGGTCAAACTGGTCTGCCGGAATTCTTCCCGGGCCGCCGTGTTGGATAAATGCACCTCTATGCACGGCACGGGTACCGCCTGAAGCGCATCACGCAAGGCCACGCTGGTATGCGTGTAAGCCCCCGGATTGAAAATGATGCCGTCGTAAACACCGGGACTGGCAATAATCCGCGACACAAGAACGCCTTCTTCATCGCTCTGAACAGCATCAATCCGTGCCCCCAGTACCGCGGCCTGGGCCTTGAGTTTACGGACAATGTCCCCCAGCGTGTCGGCGCCATAGAGATGAGGTTCCCTCTGCCCCAAGCGGCTTAAATTCGGTCCATTTAATACCAGGATTTTCCTCATGACGGTGTATTATCCTTTTTATGTTGTCTCGATTTGCGCCTGCTGTTCCTGGATTGCCTTGACTAATACCGAGACAATAGTGTCACAAGAGATTCCCCAGAGCTCGCGGTTTTCATCATCATCTTTATAATCATTCACCACGAAGTTCACGAAGATAGATAGTTTCTTCACCAAGAGGGATGAACAAGTTGTTCAACTGTCTTTCCTTCGTTACCTTCGTGTTCTTCGTGGTTAAATATCCTCCTAATCACGGCAAAACGAGATAATACGGGCCGTCGGGAATGTAAAAAGAGCCGGACGGCCAGATATACCAGTTCCCGGCGCTGTCCATCATGGCCGGATCCGCTTTGCCATCGCCGTCAAAATCGCCGGCTATCGGCTTGCCGGTCACCCCGAAATTGTACGGTCCGCTTTGGTTATACATTGAACCGGAGAACCAGAAATACCATTCGCCACTGGCGGACACCATCACCGGGTCGGCCTTGCCGTCGCCGTCGAAGTCGCCGGCTACCGGCGTTCCTCCAGAAACCCCAAAGGCGGCAGAAACCTGAGAATACCCTTGGCCGGACAGCCAGACAAACCATATTCCTGACGCGTCCACCATGGCCGGGTCCGCCTTCCCGTCCCCGTCAAAGTCAGCCAGCACCGGCGCGCCGCTCACTCCGAACGCATGGGGGCCGCTCAGGGCATTACTCTGACCCGATAACCATATATACCATTGACCATTCTGTACAATGCCCATATCCCTCTGTCCATCGCCATCTATATCCCCGGCAACGGGTGTGCCGCTCATGCCCAGACTATACGGCCCATCCCGCGTATAACTCTGGCTGGAATACCAGACACACCATTGGCCGGAGCCATTCGCAGCGAACGGGTCAGCGCGGCCATCGCCGTCAAAATCCGCGGCCAGAACATAGTCCGGTACAGAAGCGGAACCTCCTATCGAAAACCCCTGAACCTGCACCGGATATGTCCGTTTTGTGGTTGTCCCATCCCCAAGTTGCCCAAAATCGTTATAACCCAATGCCCACATTGTCCCGTCATTCTTTAAGGCCAACACATGATAACTACCGCCAGCAATGGCTTTGACGCCCGAAATGCCATTAACCGGTACCAAGGTTGTTGATGTAATATTCCCCCAAAACCAGAGTATGCCGTAACTGGCGAGCGCAAGAGAGCAGTCATCTCCACTCGCAATAGCTATAACCCCGGAAATACAACTTTGTACCGGCATTAGACTATTCGTTCTATAATTTCCATCCCCAAGCTGACCATACCAATTATCCCCCCATCCCCACACCGCCCCATCCCGCTTCAACGCCTGGGAATGATGCCCGCCAGCGCTAATCGAAATCACATTGGTCAGCCCAATGACCTGCACTGGCGTCAAACGATTACTGGTTGTCCCATCCCCCAGTTGACCATAGTTATTCCGCCCCCACGCCCAGACTGTTCCATCCGGCCTCAATGCAAGGGAATGAGCATATCCTGCTGAAATGGCAATAGCCTCGGAAAGCCCGACCACCTGTACGGGCGTATGACGCTCCTCACTCGTACCATCTCCCAGTTGACTATAAAAATTACCCCCCCACGCCCAGACTGTCCCATCACTCTTTACGGCTAAGGAATGCTCCCCTCCTCCGGCGATGGCTGTGACCCCGGAAAGGTCAACCACCTGCACCGGCGTATAACGATTCTCAGTTGTTCCATCCCCCAGTGGACCATGATAATTACGCCCCCAGGCCCATATCGTCCCGTCACGCTTTACCGCCAAGGAATGATACGAATCCGGGCCGACGCCAATCGAAATCACATCAGTTAATCCGCTGACCTGCACTGGCGTATGATGATCTTCACTCGTGCCGTCACCCAGTTCACCAAAATAATTATGCCCCCAAGCCCACACCGTTCCATTCTCCTTCACTGCCAAAGAATGACCGACGCCGCCGGCAAGCTGGGCACTTTTAGCGGAGTAAAAAGACAAGCAGATAAGAATTAGTGATAAAGTCAGTTTTGTCATGGCGGCCCTCCTCAAATTCCTAACGCATGCGGGCCGCTTTGGGAATAGCCGCTGGCTGACAACCAGACAACCCAGTTGCCCGATGCATCCACCATGGCCGGGTCCGCCTTCCCATCCCCGTCAAAGTCCCCGGCCGCCGGCTTGCCGGTCAGCCCAAAATTGTACGGGCCGGTCTTAACATACCCTGAGCTGGAGAGCCAGAAATACCATTGCCCACTGGCATCTACCATGGCGGTGTCGGCCTTTCCATCTCCGTCAAAATCACCGGCTACGGGTGTGCCACCGGCTATGGATGTACCAGTCAATCCTGCAGTCTTTAATGCCTGGATATCCTGCTTCAAGGTCTCGATCTGGGCTTGCTGTTCCTGGATTGCCTTGACCAGCACCGGAATAATCGTGTCATAGGATATTGACCAGAGCTGACGGTTCTCATCTTCAGGAATACCCACTGCTTCCGGAATCACTTTCTCCACATCCTGCGCTACCATACCAATTTCATTGATTGTTTTTTCAGGATGAACGATGAGCTCCTCGGTTTCCGGATCTATTTCCCATTCCGCGCGATCATAACGTCTGGGATCCAAGGCCATGACCTGGGCAAGACCGTACTCAAGCTTTTGTTCATTGAATTTCATTCGATCATTATTCCGATCCTATATGGAGTGCGGTAGCCCGCGCTACCGCCTTCCCCGGCGAAGCCATGCTTCGCCGAAATCAAAGCGCAAGTCTGACTTGCCAGCCGCTCCGCGAGCGGAGCGAGTGGCGCAGCGCACTCCATAATCTCTCACGGCAGGACCAGGTAATACGGGCCGTCGAGAATGTAAAAAGAGCCGGACGGCCAGATATACCAGTTGCCGGATGTATCCATCATCGCCGGATCGGCTTTGCTATCCCCATCAAAATCACCCGCCACCGGCTTGCCGGTCAACCCGAAATTATATGGCCCGCTCTGAATATAGTATGAGCCGGACAACCAGAAGTACCACTGGCCATTGGCATCCACCATCACGGGATCGGCTTTCCTGTCGCCGTCAAAGTCACCCGCAATAGGCTGTAGACTGTAGGCTGAAGGCTGAAGGAATTGAGCCTCTGCCAATGTGTATCCGCTGGCGGATAGCCACACTTGCCATGTGCCGGAGGAATCCACCATCGCCGGGTCCGCCTTCCCATCCCCATCAAAGTCACTCAGCACGGGTGTGCCACTCACGCCAAACGCATACGGGCCGCTCAGGGCATTACTCTGACCCGATAACCATATATACCATTGACCATTCTGTACAATGCCAATATCCGCCTGCCCATCGCCATCCACATCCCCGACGGCTGGTTGACCGCTCATTCCTAAACTATACGGCCCATCCCGGGTATAACTCTGGTGAGAATACCAGACACACCATTGACCAGCCTGCCCTGAGCCTGTCGAAGGGGAACCGTCCACAGCAACCGGATCAGCCCGCCCATCACCGTCAAAATCGGCCGCCAGCACATAGTTCGCTACAGACGCAGCAGCCAGCGACAGTCCCTGAACCTGAACCGGATATGCCCGTTTTGTGGTGGTTCCATCTCCAAGTTGGCCAAACACATTATTGCCCAACGTCCACACCTTCCCGTCATTCTTTAAGGCCAACAGGTGATTACCGCCACCGGCAATGGATTGGACGCCCGAAATGTCATTAACCGGTATCGGGATTATTGACCGGATATAATGATAATTAAAATCTAATTCTATACTCCCCCAAAACCAGACTGTCCCGTAACTGGTGAGTGCAAGAGAATAGTAACTTCCAGATTTAATATCTATCACCCCGGAAACAAGACTTTGCACCGGAGTTAGACTTTTCGTCTGACTCCTTCCATCCCCAAGCTGACCAGACCAATTCTCCCCCCAGGCCCAAACCGTCCCGTCACGTTTCAACGCCAGGGAATGAGAATATCCCGCACTAGTTGAAATCACATTGGTCAGCCCAATGACCTGCCCCGGCGTGAGCCTATTTGTGGTCGTACCGTCCCCCAGTTGACCATAGGCATTATATCCCCAGGCCCAAACCGTCCCATCCCGCTTCAACGCCAGGGAATGATTTTCGCCCGCTGAAACAGCGATCACCTCCGAAAGCTCTGCGACTTGCACAGGCGTGGCACGATGTGTCGTTGTGCCATCTCCAAGTTTTCCAAAAAAATTAGCCCCCCAGGCCCAGACTGTCCCATCACTTTTTATGGCAAATGAAAAGCCGAGGTCACCGCCGCCATTGATAGCTATTACCCCGGAAAGCCCCACCACTTGCACCGGAGTATAACGTGTCTCATCCGTTCCATCCCCCAATTGACCATAGTTATTATACCCCCAGGCCCAAACCGTCCCATCCCGCTTCAACGCCAGGGAATGATACCAACCGGCATCAATTGAAATCACATCGGTTAACCCGCTGACCTGCACCGGCGTATGACGCTCCTCACTCGTGCCGTCCCCCAGTTCACCAAAGTCATTCCGCCCCCAGGCCCAGACTGTCCCATCTTCCTTCAAGGCCAAGGAAAACATGTAGCCGCCGGCAAGCTGGGCGGCTATGGCAGAGTAAAAAGACAGGCAGATAAGAATGGATGATAAAATTAGTTTTTTCATTTTATAACTCTCTTTCCTGCATCGTTATTTTAACCTTATTGAGAAAATGTGTAAGTTTTTTCTGCAGAGCCAGAAAAAACTATAAGCAACTCTGGGAATAGCCGCTGGCTGACAGCCAGACATACCAGTTCCCGTTGGCATCCACCATCCCTGGGTCGGCTTTCCCATCCCCGTCAAAGTCTCCGGCCGCCGGCTTGTCCTTGATGAACGCAATGGCTTCCGCCAGCTCGTACACCTTGACCGCCAGCTTGGCCTTGATTCCGCGATAACGCTTGCCGTGGTTCAATTTCATTGTTCAATCATCCATTACGGTAAAACGAGATAATACGGGCCGTCGGGAATATAGAAAGAGCCGGATGGCCAGATATACCAGTTCCCGGAGGCATCCATCATCGCCGGATCGACCTTGCCGTCCCCGTCAAAATCACCCGCTATCGGCTTGCCTGCCACCCCGAAATTATACGGTCCGCTCTGAATATAGTATGAGCCGGAGAGCCAGAAATACCAATTGCCATTGCTATCCACCATCACCGGATCGGCTTTCCCATCCCCATCAAAATCTCCGGCCACCGGCGTTCCACCCGAAACCGCAAAGGTCGCGGACACCGGGGAATAGCCATGGCCTGACAGCCAGACAACCCAGTTCCCGTCGCCGTCCACCATCGCCGGATCAGCTTTGCCGTCCCCGTCAAAGTCTGCCAGCACGGGGCTTCCGCTCACCCCGAACGCATGCGGGCCGCTCAGGGCATTACTCTGACCCGATAACCATATATACCATTGACCATTCTGTACAATGCCCATATCCGCCTGCCCATCGCCATCCACATCCCCGACGGCTGGTTGACCGCTCATTCCTAAACTATACGGCCCACCCCGGGTATAACTCTGGCGCGAATACCAGACACACCATTGGCCGGAACCATCCGTAGCCATCGGATCAGCGCGGCCATCGCCGTCAAAATCCGCCGCTAGAACATAGTCCGGCACCGAAGAAGCGGCCAGCGAAAACCCCTGAACCTGGACTGGATATGTCCGTTTTGTGGTCGTCCCATCCCCAAGTTGGCCAGCCAAGTTATTGCCCAACGTCCATACTGTCCCGTCAGCCTTTAAGGCTAATAAGTGATTACCGCCGGCAGCAACGGCTTTGACACTCGAAATGCTTTCAATCGGTATTGGGATTATTGACCAGAGATAAGAACCCAAAAAATTTAAGTCCATCACCCCAAAAAACCAGACTATGCCGTAACTGGTTAATGCAAAGGAATAATTATGTCCAGACGCAATGGCTATCACCCCGGAAACACCACTTTGAACCGGAGTCAGACTATTTGTCTGGCTCCTTCCATCCCCAAGCTGACCGCTCCAATTCTCCCCCCAAGCACAGACCGTCCCATCCCGCTTCAACACCAGGGAATGATACCCCCCGGCGCTAATCGAAATCACATTGGTCAGCCCGCTGACCTGTACAAGCGTCAAATGATTACTGGTTGAGCCGTCCCCAAGTTGACCCCTATAATTATTCCCCCAAGCCCACACTGTCCCATCCCGCTTCAACGCCAAGGAATGAGAATAGCCGGCTGAAACAGCTATCGCCTCCGCAAGCCCTACCACCTGCACGGGCGTAGCCCTATGCGTGGTCGTGCCATCTCCCAGTTGTCCAGAAAAATTCATCCCCCAAGCCCATGCTGTCCCATCGCTCTTGAGGGCCAATGAATACTCTTCGCTAGCGGCAACGATGTCTATTACCCCGGAGAGCCCCACTACTTGCACTGGCGCATAACGATCCTCATCCGTTCCATCCCCCAGCTCCCCATAGTTATTCCGCCCCCAGGCCCACACTGTCCCGTTGCGCTTCAACGCCAGGGAATGAGAATATCCCGCACTAACTGAAATCACATCGGTTAACCCGCTGACCTGCACCGGCGTATGACGCTGCTCACTCGTTCCGTCCCCCAGTTGACCATCACCATTATTCCCCCACGCCCAGACGGTTCCATCCGCTTTCAAGGCTAGGGAATGAACGCCACCGCCAGCCAACTGGGCGGCAAGGACGGAACAAAAAGACACACAAATAAGAATTGACGATAAAATTAATTTTCTCATAGCTGTACTTCACGAAACAGAGGTCAGAATGACTACTTAAGCTCTCTTCCCTCAATTGTTATTTTACTCTTATTGAGAAAATGTGTAAGTTTTTTCTGCAGAGCCAGAAAAAACTACAGGCGACTCTGGGAATAGCCGCTGGCAGACAACCAGACATACCAGTTTCCGTTGGCATCCACCATCCCCGGGTCGGCCTTGCCATCGCCATCGAAATCACCCACCATCGGCTTGCCGGTCACCCCAAAATTATACGGTCCGCTCTTGATATACCCTGAGCCGGAGAGCCAGAAATACCAGTTCCCGGAGGAATCCACCATGGCTGTGTCGGTCTTGCCGTCCCCATCAAAGTCAGCGGTCAGGGGTCCAGACTTTAATGCCTGATTTTCCTGCTTCAACGCCTCGATCTGTGCCTGCTGTTCCTAGATCGCCTTGACCAAGACAGGAAAAATGGTGTTATAAGATATTTTCCAGAGATCACGGTTTTCATCTTCATCTTTATAATCATTCACCACGAAGCGCACGAAGATAGATAGTTTCTTCACCAAGAGGGATGA
>JAHIJO010000092.1 GCA_018898455.1 Verrucomicrobiota bacterium
GAAGACTGTGGGGTCATTCACTGCCGCCGCGATTTTCTCCAGCGTCGCGCCCCAGCCCTTGATGACAATACTGCCCGATGCGGAATCGTAGGCGATGGAATTGACGGGCGGAATGTACTTATTCTTGTATATCCGAACGTCGTCCAGGACCATGGGGTGCTGGAGGGGCGTCTTAGTTTGATCGTACACGGCAACGAAGAACCTCTCCGATGCGGGAATGTCCGGCGTCTTGTCCGTGGACCAGCCCACGTAGTCTCCGTCCAACCAGGAGTACACGAAACCATCTTCGTCTCTTATGAGCGTGACATCATGCCAGTCCTTGCCGCCCACGTAGCTCTTCTCGGAAGCGAAATCCTTGGGTTGAATCTGGGCACCGGTCATGTTGGCAATGTAGCCGGCATGGTTCACCCTCCCTCTGATTTTGGTGACACCTGCCCCCGATGACACCCACCAATGGCCGTCAGGCGGATTGTCGAGGTATAGACCATTAAATACACCGCTGTAGCCGGCTTTCGTGTCCGGCGGAGTGATGAACTGCACTATCATTGATATGCCATAGAAGTTCCCTTTGAAGCTCGGCGTGCCGTTGGGCCATCTGTATCTGAAGACCCAGGTCCCTTTCGTGATGTCGATCGGTGTCGAAAACACGACGTAAACTTTTTTCAATGACTTGGGTTTCAGGTAACCCTCGGAGGCGTCAATCTCCCCCTGTTCGACCTTCCACTCCGGCAACGGTCTCCCCCAAGGGTCCTTGCCGGTCCGCTTTTCATACTTCCCGTCGGAGAAATCGTCGTACAGGTCGGGGACGACCGCCGGCGCCTGGACCTTGGAAGCGGCGCCCGCCGCCTGCACCCGGCCAACCGAGACGACAGATTGACCCATCAAGACCGCCGCCAGCAACCCCGCTGACATCATGAAACGTGCAAAGTGCATACTCTCCCCTTTCGATCGCTTTGTTTTTAGAACAATAACCCTCGCCTGGGCGCAGCGCTTCGGCGGAGCCTGGCCAGTTTTGAAACAATTACACTACCCGTGCTTTGCCGACCATGAATGATCTCGTGGAAAAACTGTTGATTTAACTTATCAATCATAAATCATTGACGGAATATTGGCAATGGAGTAAATGATGATATCATTTTGCATTATGGTCTCGGCAGTCTATTGGGCTGAACCCACCAGCCTGCCAGTGTAATGAGTCATAAATAATTTTACATATAGCCGTACTGTTTTAAGGGTAGCGCATGCTTGATGCCTGCGAATAGTCGGCATAAAGCCGACTCTACCTTTCCCTTTCAAATGTAAAGAAGCGTTAGACTCACTACACACATCAGGTAAAGCGATAAAAAACAAGGAAACATTAAACTGTAGGCCGCCATAGCATGGCGGCTCTTGGCGCCCGCATGCTATGCGGGACTACAAATATGCATTTGGGTTGCGGGCACAGCCCGCGTTGGAGATATCGAGAAGAGGATATGGCGAAGACCATCCGCTATTTTTTCGAGCATCCGCCCATCCACACCCCGGCCCTGTGTGTCCGGGGGATCGGGATTCGGGAACCCATGCGGCCCGGCATCGTGGACCGGCCGGCAGGAACAGGCGATATCCTGATCATGTTTTTTTACGACGAAACGATCATCCGTACCGCGCGCGGCACACGGCGCCATCCGCCCGACAGCCTGATGATCTGGCCACGGGCGGCAGGCCATTATTACGGCAACCCCGACAAGGCCTGGACCCATTCCTGGACTCATTGCGATGGAACCGCCATTCGTCATCTGCTGGCGCGGGAGCGATTACCCGTAAACGTCGCTATTCCGAACATCAACGCGGTCGGCGTGGAACATTACCTGATGGATCTCCACCTGGAACTGACGGGCGGTAATCCTCCGGATGCGGTGATTATTCGCAATATTTTTCACAACTGGTTCCGGGAAATCCGCCGGCGGATGCAGCCGCGGGAGAACCAGCCCGCAACCCCGCCGCAGCTGCTGAACGTTCGCTGGTATATGGAAATGCACTTTGCAGAACGGCTGACGCTGATCCTGCTGGCCCGCCAAGCATGTCTTTCGGCACCCCATTTCTGCGCCGAATTCAAACGTTATTTCGGCGTTGCGCCGATCGAATGGCTGATTCGCCTGCGGATGCGGCAGGCCGCTTATCTATTGCGCGATCACAATCTCCGGATTGTGGATGTGGCCGAGAAGACAGGCTATCCGGATCGCTATTATTTTTCCCGCCTGTTCAAGAAGCGGTTTGGGATATCACCGCTGGCCTACCGTCGAACCGCCGGATCTTCCTGAACCGAACAGGGATCGGCCTTGCGAAAACCCCAAGACATGACCCGGGGAATTTCTGACTGGGTTGCGGGCACAAACCCGTATTTTACAGGATAACAGGATGGGCCGGATAGGGAAACGACAAATTGATCAGGCCCGGCAATAGCGACATGTAATTCGGCGGGAAACCATTGGGCAGTAATGGATCAGTTATTAGGGCAGTTCGTTCGAACGGCATACCATTGCGATTTTCACGAACCGCCGGTACATCCCAAAAATTACCGACCAGTTACCGGTCGTATTTTTTCTATTGACGGCGCCACGGCGTTCAGACCATACTTCTTCCTAAAATTTAACGCGTTTTTCTGTATGGCGCAGGCTGATGGATTTGTGTCCCGCGCAGCAGACCGGCAAGAAGGAGACTATATGACCCCCTCAGCAAACAGGATGGGTTCCTACGGCGAAAGCACCGTGCTCTCCAAGGAGCATTTCAAGGCCCAGGAACTCCTGAAGAAAGCGTCCATGGCCGCCGCCGTTTTTCACCAGTTCAATCAGCAGCAGGTCGACCGGATTGTGGAGCGAACCTGCCACGCCGGGTTCCAACACCGCGTCCGACTGGCCAAAATGGCCCAAGAGGAAACCGGCCTGGGCATCTGGCAGGATAAAGCCATGAAAAACGTGTTCGCTACCCAGTTTGTCCACGAGAGCATCCGGAACGAAATCACGGTCGGCGTCGTGGCCCACGATGAAGCACATGGCATTACGGAAATTGCCGAACCCATGGGACCGCTTTTCATCAAAGTCCCGCTCTCGAGCCCGACCGCCACCGTGCTGTTCATGATCCTCGTTGCCCTGAAATCCCGGAACCCGCTCCTGATCAGCCCTTCGTCCCGAACGCTTCAATGCTGTGCCGAAACGGCCCGCGTTTGTTATCAAGCAGCCCTTGAAGCCGGCGCCCCCGAAGACTGCATTCAATGGCTGGATGAATCCTCCCGCGAAATGGATCACGCCATCATGGCCCATCCCGACCTCGCCCTCATCGTGGCCATGGGCCGACCGGAACTGATCCAGGCGGCGCTCCGTTCCGGCACACCCGCCATCGCATCCATGCCGGGCCACGTGCCCGTGCTGATTGATTCCAGCGCTGATATTCCATTCGCGGTCCAGAATATTGTCGCCTCCAAAACCTTTGATAACGGCACGCTGTTTGCCAGCGAACAGGCTGTGGTCGTGGAGGAAAAAAATGCCGCCGCTATAGTCCGGGAATTCGAGAAATGCAACGCTTATTTTCTGAAGCCTCCGGAGATCAAGCAACTGGAAGCCACCCTGTTCGAGCCGGACGGCGGACCGGTTTTGAAACCGGCGTGCATCGGTCAGCCGGTGGAAACGCTGGCCAAGATGGCTGGAATCACCGTGCCGGCCGGCACGCGGCTCCTGATCGCGCGCCAAGAAAAGATCGGCGACGAGTATCCGCTCTCCGGCGCCAAGCTGGCGCCTGTCCTGGCTTTCTACGTCCGGCCGAACTTTGAAGGCGCCTCCAACCTGTGTATTGAACTGAATTCCCACGGCGACGCCTGCCATGTCGCCGCCATTTACGCCAATAATGAACTGGTGATTCAAACCTTCTCCGACCTCATGAAGGTCGGCTATGTAATGGTCAACATGCCGGCGTCGCTCGGCGCCATCGGCGGTATCTTCAACCGTTTAAAAACTTCCTTACTCATGAGCTGCGGTGCCAGTGGCAAGGCGATCACCAGTGACAATATCACGGCCCGCCATTTGTTGAATCTCAAACGCGTTTACCGGCGGCGCGACAACGAGCGCTGGAAGAACTTTCCCAAAGATAACTTTCTCGACGAACACCGCACGCTCAATACCGTGTTGGAGGAATATAATCGGAATTACTAGTGCCTGATCCATCAGGTGCCGCGATAAATAACAAGAAAATCAACCTGTAGGCCGCCATACCTGCCCGCAATGCTATCCGTCGGCTGACGGATTGCAGGCGGGATATGGCGGCTCTTGGTGCCCGCATGCTATGCGGGCCGACAGATGCAGCTTTGGGTGGCGGGCATGGCCCGCGTTAGGGTCTGGCGTCACTGGAATATCAATCGGGCCCCCGATCCGGATCAGGGGCAATTTTTTATTTTGAATGTTGAATCTTATTCGGGAGGGCGACCAGCTCGCGTTGGATATTATGTTTGAATGCACCCATGACACCTCGGCTCAGCAACTCACCTGCCGGTTCAGCGGCGACTTGAACAGCGGCAACTGTGCGGACTTGGCAAAAACGCTTGATGCCAAACTAGGCGCCATCGCCGGCGGCGCCAAACTGCCGGATTCCTTCAAGATCGTATTCGACCTGGAAAATGTGAATTTTCTCTCCTCGGTGTTCATCCGGGTCGTACTGACCACAGCCAAGAAGGTCAAGAAGGATCATTTTCACATTGTGAAATCCAATCCCTTCGTCAAGGAACTGATCCGCACCTCCGGTTTGGAACAGATGTTGATGGATTCCACGTCGAACATCGAATGCAGCCTGCATGAAACACGGGTTTTTCCCGTCCCCCCGGCCTTTGCATCGTCGGCCCTCGTGAATTCTCCGGATGCTTACCAGGCTCTCTACCGCGCGTCCATGGACAATCCGGACGCCTTTTGGTCTGAGCAGGCGCAACAGCACCTCGTCTGGGCCAAGCCCTGGAATGCCGTCTGTGAATGGAACTTGCCGAATGCCAAGTGGTTCTCCGGGGGCCAGTTGAACGCCAGTGTTAATTGCCTCGACAAGCATCTGAACACCCCCGTGGCGAATAAAGCCGCCCTGATCTGGGAAGGCGAGCCATACTCGCCGGGACGTCCCGGCGAGGAACGCGTCCTCACCTACCGTCAGCTTCACCGGGAAGTATGCCGGTTCGCCAACGTGCTGAAGCGCAACGGAGTCGGCAAGGGTGACCGCGCCATCATCTATATGCCGATGATCCCCGAGGCGGTCGTTGCCATGCTCGCCTGTGCGCGGATCGGGGCCATCCACTCGGTGGTCTTCGGCGGATTCAGCGCGCAGGCCGTCGCCGAGCGTATCAAAGACTGCGAGGCTAAAATCGTGATCACGGCCGACAGCGGCTATCGCCGCGGGGCCATTGTCCAGTTGAAACAAAGCGTCGATGAAGCCCTGGCACTCAAAGACGTGCAGGGCTGCGCGCTGGGCGCATCCGTAAAAAAGGTGATCGTAGCCCGGCGCGCCGGCAACGATATTACCATGGAAAGCGGGCGTGACGTCTGGTGGCACAGCGAACTGGACCATGTTGACGCGAACTGCCCACCCGAGTCCATGGACAGCGAGGACGTGCTGTTCATCCTGTACACCAGCGGATCCACGGGCAAGCCCAAGGGCATTTTCCACAGCACGGCGGGCTACCTGCTCGGCGTCAAAATGTCGCATCAGAACATCTTCGACGTCCGGGATACCGATATCTTCTGGTGCACGGCAGATATCGGCTGGATCACGGGCCACAGTTATGTCGTGTACGGCCCCCTCGCCAACGGCGCCACTGTATTCTTATATGAAGGCGCACCGAATTTCCCCGACAAGGACCGGTACTGGAAGATGATCGCCAAATACGGCATCACCATCTTCTACACCGCACCCACCGCCATCCGTGCGTTTATGCAGTGGGGTGACGAATGGCCAAAAAAGCATGATCTCTCGTCCCTACGCCTGCTGGGCACCGTGGGCGAACCGATCAACCCACAGGCCTGGATCTGGTACCACGAACACATTGGCGGCAAGCTCTGCCCGATCGTGGATACGTGGTGGCAGACGGAAACAGGTAGTATCATGATTTCCACGTTCCCCGGCGCCGTATCCGCGAAGCCGGGTTCCGCCGGTCTGCCCCTTCCGGGAGTGCATCCGGAAATCCTGGATGACCAGGGCAAACCGGTCCCCTGTAACGCGGGCGGTAAGCTTGTAATCCGCCGGCCCTGGCCCAGCATGCTGCGGGGCGTATGGGGCGATCCCGAACGGTTTACCTGGACCTATTGGAAGGACGTGCCCGGCAGTTACCTGACCGGCGACGGCGCCCGACAGGATGCGGACGGTTACTTCTGGATCGTCGGCCGCATTGATGATGTGCTCAACGTGTCCGGCCACCGGATCGGTACCGCCGAGGTAGAAAGCGCCCTGGTCAGCCATCCGGCGGTCGCGGAAGCCGCCGTGGTAGGCCGACCGGATGACATCAAGGGCTTTGCACTGGTGGTCTTCGTGACGCTCCGGTCGGGGATGCAATCCAGTCCCGCGTTACGGGACGAACTCCGGAAGCATGTCGGCAACGAACTGGGCGCAGTCGCCAAGCCGGACGAAATCCGTTTCACCCAGAGCCTGCCTAAGACCCGGTCGGGCAAAATCATGCGCCGCCTGCTCAAGCAGGTGGCGTCAGGCACCGAAGTCACCGGCGACATGACGACCCTGGAGGATTTCAATGTCCTGGCCCGCCTGAGCGGCGAGGAGGAATAGATTCTATGATGAGCTTCAACCCAACGTTGCAAATACATGAAGGGATTTTATTATGGTAACATCGAACTATGATTCCACAAGTCATACGTTGACCTTCTTATTCTCCGGCAGTATGGATACTATTCAAAGCGCCGCCCATGCCGGCGCCGTGTCGGCAGCACTGGACAAGGCCGCGGCGAAAACAGCGGCGCCGGATAATCCTTTGCGCGCGGTTTTTGACCTGAAGGATGTCAATTATGTCAGTTCCGCCTTTTTCCGTATTTGCCTGGGCACGGCCAAGCAGGTACGGCAAGGCAATTTCAGAATTACCAACGCCCAACCGGCGATAACCCAGTTGTTTAAGATCGCGGGCATGGATGAATTCCTTGCCGCACTCTAATCTTATATAGGAGCAATTTAGCCCGACCCGCAGCGGCTAGGAATTTTCATACCATTGGCATATCCGCCTACGGCGGAAATGGGTTAAAAATAAAGCCATAGCCGGTATAAAACCGGCTCTACCAGTATCTGCATAAGGCGGTAGAGCAGGCTTTACACCTGCTATTTTTAAGGGAGATCAGCATCATGGATATTGAAATCATTCGTAAAGATAACGGCCTGCTCGTCAATATCAAGGGGCGCATGGACGCGCTCATGGCCGTGGAATTCGACCGCGCCTTTGATAAACTGATCCAGGAAGGCGGGAAAAACTTTGTGTTGGATATGAGCGAACTGAACTATGTGAGCAGCGCCGGCTTGCGCAGTGTTCTTGCCACCTATAAAAAGATCAAAGGCACCAGCGGCAAACTCCTGCTGTGCGGACTGGGCGGTGTGGTCAAGGAAGTGTTCGATATTTCCGGTTTTGCGTCCATTTTCCAGGTCTTCGACACCGCCGAAGCCGCCCTGGCCAACTTATAAGATGGATCTTGAACTTTTCCGGCAACGAAATACAATTCGCACGTGTTATGAAATCGCTACGAAAACTATTGGGGTACGACGATAAATTCTTTAATTTGCTGGAGTCCAGCTCGCAAGAAGCCCAGACCAGCGTTCAACTGCTGGTAACATGCTTCAGAAACAAGATGATGGCCAGACGCTGGACGAGTTCATCAAGACCCGCCGCAAGGACAAGCATATCACCGAAGAAATCACGGAACAGTTATGCAAGACCTTTGTCACCCCCCTGGAACGGGAAGATATTGAAGCCCTGTCGGTGGCGCTTTACAAGATTCCCAAAACCATCAAGAAGTTCAGCGAAAAATATCTCATTTGCCGCGAATTCCTGGTGGACATTGATTTTTTTCCGCAGGTGGACATCCTGTCCCAGGCCACGGCCACAGTAACCCGAATGATCCAGACCCTCCGGCACCGCCCTTCCCTGCGTAGTGTCAAGGAACAGAATATTCGCCTGCATGACATGGAAGGCGAGGCCGACAAGCTGATGCTCGCGTTAAGCAAGGGCCTCTATAGCGGCCGCTATGAGCCCTTGAAAGTAATCGTGATCATGGATCTCTATGAAACGCTGGAAAAAATAATCGACCGTTGCCGGGATGCGGGCAACATCATTTTCCAAGTCGTGCTGAAATATTCGTAACTGCCCAGATTGTTGGGTTCTCCGCCATGGGCGGATCCGCCTTCGGCGGAACAGTTCAGCGGTTCACGGTTATCGGAGCAGACCATGAAGGAAAATACGGGACGAAAGGGGTGTCATTCCGAGCACAGCGAGGAATCTTCGCTCTTCAGTCCCTGCGCCGAGATCCCTTCGACAAGCTCAGGGCAGGCTCTTCACTGGACTCCGGATGACAAGGCGTCAGCCTGATTCCGCCCTCTAACCGTTACGCCATGAACCTGAGTAGCGCTACCGTGTCTTGAAATTATCTCAGGGATGATTTCTTTTATGTTTTTTATCTTCATTGTCATCCTGATTGCCCTGGTATTCGAGTATATCAACGGCTTTCACGACACTGCCAACTCGATTGCCACCACGGTTTCCACCAAGGTTTTAACTCCCCGCCAGGCAATTATCCTGGCCGCCACGTTTAACCTTATCGGCGCCATGACAGGGGTGGCGGTGGCGACCACCATCGGCCGGGGACTGGTGGACACCCAGTGCATCACCCTTCCCGCCATTTTCTGCGCGCTGATCGGCGCCATCCTCTGGAATCTCCTGACCTGGTGGCTGGGATTGCCTTCGAGTTCGAGCCACGCGCTGATCGGCGGGTTATGCGGCGCCGCGGTCGCGAACGCCGACGGCAAATGGAGTGTGATTCACTGGGCAATAGCAAATCCGGATACGGGCCGGATGGAAGGGCTTCTGCCCAAGGTCGTGTTACCCATGGTGCTTTCGCCTGTCCTGGGAATCGTGGTCGGCTTTCTCCTCATGGGCCTGCTGCAGATTGTTCTGCGCAAACTGACCCCGCGGCTTATCAACCTGATTTTCGGGAAACTTCAGCTCCTGAGCGCCTCCTGGATGGGATTCAGCCATGGCACCAATGACGCGCAAAAAACAATGGGCATCATCGCCCTTGTTCTTTTCACGGCTACCCAAAGCGGGACGCTAGACACCCTCCCCTCCTGGCTGTGCTTTTTGAGGACTCCCCGGTTTGAAATTGCCGTATGGATCAAGATCATTTGTGCCCTGACCATGGCGGCGGGAACGGCGGCTGGTGGGTGGCGCATCATTCGGACTTTGGGCCATAAAATGGTGCGCCTGCAACCGATTCACGGCTTTGCCGCGGAAACCACCGCCGCGACGATCATTCAGATCGCCAGCCACTGGGGCATTCCCCTCTCCACGACCCATGTCATCTCGACATCCATTATGGGCGTCGGAATGACTAAACGATTAAGCGCCGTCAAATGGGGGATTGTCGGCCGTATGGTCTGGGCCTGGATTCTGACGATTCCCATAACCGCTATTCTGGCTTACTGGCTTCAACGCCTGGTGATGGGGATCGATATTCCTTAGCCTGCGGATCACCGGCGTTTTTTCGAGGAACGGCAAACCGCCTTGACCATGCGGCTATATACCTCGGGAATGGAACGACCTTCCGTCAGGTTGCCGTCGCAGATGGCGGCATAACCTTTGCGGTTCCTGATCTTGAAAATCTTCACGCCTTTTCTTCCGATTCGCATAGCGGCTCCTTTTCCAAGGGGTTTCCATTTGGGCAATGCTATCACAACCGGGTGCAATATCACGCGGATTTTTTATTGCTCATCTCAGGATAATTTCCTTCAGCGACCGTTTGGGCACATGATGCACATCTTTCGAATCCCGCCAGTACTTGATGTTCCCGTCTTTGGCTTTCTCAAGGACCACTTTTTCCGCCGGCTTGCCCAGGGCCAGGACCAGTAAAACTTCATAGCGCCCGGGTATTTTAAGGATCTGCCGCAATCTCTCGCGCTGGATCGATCCGATCATGCATCCGCCCAAGCCCCGGGCGGCGGCGCCCAGCATGATACTCTGCGCCGCAATCCCCGCATCATATTGACAATCCCGGCGGAGGGTGTTGTCGCCCAGGATGACAATATAGGCCGCCGGGCGCTCACCTTCCGCCGGGCCCTGCCAGGGCCGAAGATAACCGGCCCATCCCAGGCAGGGAAAAATCCGGGCATTCCGTTTCGGCTCGCCGGATAACATGTACTTCAACGGCTGACGATTGCCCCCGGATGCCGAGAGGCGCCCCAAGTCCACCAGCTTGCGCAGGACGGACCGGCGAACGCGGGCTTTCTGATCAAACCGGCGGAATGACCGGTTCCGGGTCACGAGTGATTTGAATGTAATGTAATTCATCAACACCTCTTCAACCTGAGATTATTGATCGTTCCGATCCTTTTCCATGCAGGTCACCCTGACAACCCGGCCCAGCAGCTTGGTTGCCGGTGCCTTCGGATTGCTCTGCCTCGACAACTCCCGAAGATGACGAACCAGGTTTGTATCATGGTTGGGGCGTTCGCGACAACGAGTTTGTGAAAGCAGAAAAGCGGGGCCAGGATTTGATTCTTATTCTGGATGAGGAGGACGAGGATCAAGGAGTTGTCCTGTCCCGGGTGTGAAATCTGAACGTCATCCGCAAGACGACGGGGGCACGGGAAATCAAGACCTTGCCGATTGGGCGCCAGAGCACAAAAGTACCTTAAACGTTGGGAACCGCAATAAACAAGAAGAAATATCCAATCATGAAGGAAAGAGGAGCGTTAGGGACATTTCACTGGCACCCTCCGCACTTGGATATTGGATATTGAGTGTTGGCTCGCCACGCGCCACGAGTGGTTTTGGATATTCAACTGGAATCGGCTCCAAGACCTGACCCGGGGAATTGCTGACTGGGTTGCGGGCACAGCCCGCGTTGGAGGAGAGAGGGGGACAAAGGCTTCCCTCTCTACTCTATTGGCAAAACGCCTTTCGGCTCACTCCTGCTTCGGCCCGCACAGATGGCAATAAACCCTTCGCGTGCCTTGCCGGCACTCCGCCGGATACTCCCGCCGGCAGACGTCCATGACCCGGGGACAGCGCGGGTGGAACGGACAGCCGGGCGGCGGATTGATTGGCGATGGAATCTCACCGGACAGGATGATTTTCCGCCTGCGCGGACGTCCCGGAATGCAGACCGCGTCGATAAGCGCCTGCGTGTACGGATGCCCGGGATGATCCATGATCTCCTCAGTCCGTCCCTCCTCCACGATATGCCCCAGGTACATGACCGCCACCCGATCGGAGATATGCTTGACCACCCCCAGGTCGTGTGAGATGAACAGATACGACAGCGCGTGGCGCTCCTTTAGATCCATCAGCAGGTTGAGCATCTGGGCCTGGACGGACACGTCCAGCGCGCTGACGGCTTCGTCGCAGACGATGAATTCCGGACGGAGCGACAGGACGCGGGCCAGGCTGATCCGCTGACGCTGTCCCCCGGAAAACTCGAACGGGTAGCGATAGTTTGCATCGGGCGGCAACCCAACCTCGCCCAGGAGCCGGATCGCTTCCTGTTCCCGAGTCCCGCGTAACAAACGATGCTCCACCAGCCCTTCCGTGACAATACCCTTGATCGTCATGCGCGGGTTCAATGAGGAATACGGGTCCTGGAAAATCATCTGGAGGCGCGGGCGGAGTATCTGCCGCGCGCGCGACGGAAGCGTCAGCAGGTCTTTACCGTCGAACAACACCTGTCCACTCGTGGCGCGATCGAGACCCAGGAGAGTGCGGCCCAGCGTGGTCTTGCCGCATCCGGATTCCCCGACCAACCCCAGGGTCTCCTGCCTGCCGATCGAGAGCGACACACCGTCCACGGCCCGGACATGCCTCGTCACAGAGGAGAAAATACCGCGCCGGACCGGGAACCAGGTTTTCAGGTTCCGGATTTCCAGCAAGGGCGCTGTTTGTGACCCAGGATTATTCATGACATCATGTTGTGAAAATTGTTTCGGATTTCGCGGGTAATTTGTTATTCTACTTGCATCTATCCGTCCCCGCCCGGAAACAGGCCACCCGGCGCCCCTCCCCCAGCCCGGCCAATTCAGGCTTTTCCACCCGGCACCGGTCAAAGGCCAGCGGGCAACGGTCACAGAAATGGCAGCCACGCGGATATTGCATGGGGGAAGGCACCTGGCCGGGAATAGCTTCCAGCCGCCGGCCACGCTGTTGCCGCGACGGCATGGAACTGAGCAGTCCCCGGGTATAGGGATGCAACGGCGCTGAAAACACATCCGGCACCGATCCCTCCTCAACGATCCGGGAGGCGTACATGACAATCATGCGGGAGCACAGCTCCCAGACCACGCCCATGTCATGCGTAATCAGGAGAATGGATGAGTCCCGTCTCTTCAGCGCCAGCATGAGTTCGAAAATCTGGGCTTGAATGGTGACGTCAAGCGCCGTGGTCGGTTCATCCGCGATTACCAGGTCGGGATTCAGCATCAGGGCCATGGCAATCATAACCCGCTGGCGCATCCCGCCGGAACATTGATGCGGATACGCGAACAGGCGCTCGGCGGGATCGGGAATGCCGACCCGCTGCAACCAGTCCTCGCCAATCGCCCAGGCTTCGCGCCGCCCAATCGGCCGATGCAATTGGAGTGTTTCCGCCAACTGGGCGCCGATCCGATGCAAGGGAGAAAGCGCCGTCAACGGGTCCTGAAAAATCATACTGATGGCGCGACCCCGGATCTGACGGAGTTCTTCAATCGGCAGAGCAAGGAGATCGCGGCCATCGAATCGCACGGATCCCGCTTCAATGCGGCCCGGCGGCGACGGGATCAGCCGCACCAGGCTGTGCGCGGTAACGCTCTTCCCGCACCCGGACTCGCCAACCAGGCCCAGCACCTCGCCGCGGTTAATATGGAACGACACTCCATCCACGGCTTGCAACCGGCCCTCGTCGGCCTGAAAGCTTACGGTCAGGTTTTCGACTTTGAGTAATGGTTCCATGTTAACATTTCCATGGAGGGACGCGTTTTATCGCGTCCGTCCTCTCTTCAACCTCGGCCACGACGGAGCGTGGCTCGCCTCCCCCCTACTCCATCCGGCTCACCGGCCGGGGATCGAACGCAGCGCGGACGCCTTCCCCGACAAACACGCCCAACAGCATCACGAGAAACAAAGCCAGCGAGGGATACAGCGCCAGCCACCAGGCCCAGCTGTATTCCTGGGCCTGGGTCAGCAACTCCCCCCAACTGGGCGTCGGCGGCGGCAGGCCGAACCCCAGGTAATCCAGGGCGGCCAGCAACCCGATGGCGCCAACCAGTGAAAACGGGAAAAACGTGATCACCGGAACCAGCGCGTTGGGCAGAATGTGCTGGAACATGATTTTCAGCGGGGAAATTCCCATACACCGGGCGGCTTCCACGAACGCCATCCGGCGCAAACGCAGGAATTCCGCGCGCTGATAGTAGGAAATCCCGACCCAGTTGAATAAGCCGTAGCACACCAACAGCAGGCCAAAACTGCTCCCGAAAACCGATCCCATCAGAATCAGGATGTAAAGAAACGGCAACGCGTCCCAGATCTCGATCAGCCGTTGGCCGACAATGTCCACCGCGCCGCCGTAGTAACCCTGAAACGCGCCGACCAGGATCCCAACGCCCATGGTGACCACCACGAGTAAAAATCCGAACGACAGCGAAATCCGCAACCCGTACAAAATGCGCGCCAGCACGTCGCGCCCCGCGCTGTCGATCCCCAACGGATGCCCCCGGACGGGCCGCATTGGATAACGCACTTCCTCCTTGCTGAACCGAACCGTGACGGACCGGCCAGCCGCCATGACGATCGTGTCCGGAACCGGTTCTTCAAACCGGCGCTGGGCCATGTCTGCCAAGGTCTGCCGATCCGCCGGAGACAGGGTCTGCCAGAACGTGCTCCGGCTGTCTACGCCTTGCGACCGATTGATCCTGACCGTTTCGCGCCGCAGGTTGGAATCATCCCGCTCCCGGAACGTCATCCGGACGGTTTCAGGCGCGGCGCGGCGCGGGGTATAGGTCGCCACGGAAAATCGGATCTGCTCTCCATTCTTCAACACACCGACCATCGAAAGCGATGGCGTCTCTCGATTTGAAAACCGTTCGGCGACGGCCTTTCGGAAAGACTCCGGCAACGCCAGAAATTCCGCCAGGTTCCGGTTCGCCAGCTGCGCATCTTCCGCGCTGAAAAAACCGCCGCAGGCGGACGCCTGGGCAATCGTGAAATCCGGGCGCAGAGCCAGTGTGCCGATCATCGGCTCCGGTGCCAGTATGATATTGACCTGATCCGGCAGTTCAATGGACTCGAACGGAACGCTTTCCAGCGGTCCATAGGGGATCGGCGCCAACAGCATCCGGTTGGCGGGATTCTGCCGGAACGGATCGCTTCGGGCCAGTTGCCTGTAATCGGGCCGGGTGAACTTGCCGCTGGCGGTGAATACGTCATCGGGATAGAACCGGACCACGGGGAAATAGGATTTCCCGTTGCACCGGATCCACAAGGGATTGCCGTTGCAGATCAGCTCGGCGCCGAGGCTGAGGGCATAAAGCCCCACCAGGATCCAGAACGACACGTAGGCCCGTTTCAGGCTCCGGAACCGGCGCAGGCGTTGTAAGGTCAGCGGATTCATGCTCATTGCGATTGAAAATGGATCCGGGGATCGATCACCACGTAGGCCAGATCGGAAACGATCCGACCCAGCAGACCAAGGAGCGCCGTCACCGACAAAATACCCATAAACACCATGTAATCCCGGCTGACAATCGCCTCCAGGCTCAGGCGGCCCATGCCCGGAATTTCGAACACCCGCTCAATGAGGACAGACCCGGCGAACATTACGGTCAGGACACCGCCGAAACCGGTGGCGATGGGAACCAGCGCGTTTCGGAACGCGTGGACCCAGATTGCCCGGCGCAAGCCGGCGCCCTTGGCCAGCACCAGGCGGATGTAATCCTGGCCAATCTGCTCCAGGAGCGAGTTTTTCATAAGCAGGGTCAACACGGCAAAATTCCCGATCATATAACACAGCACGGGGAGCGCCATGTGCGCGACAATATCCTTGACCTGACGGGGAAACGAAAGGAGTTCAAACGCGTCGGAATGGAACCCGGACACGGGAAACACGCTCCACAGCGTTTCCGTGGTCCCGCAGAACATCATTTTCAGCACCATGCCAAAGGCAAAAGCGGGAATAGCATAGCCCACGAACACAATCACGCTGGAGATCCAGTCGAAAGCACTCCCGTTCCGCAGGGCCTTGGCAATGCCGAGGGGAATGCAGATGAGGTAGGTCAGAACAAACCCGGTGATCCCGAATATCAGGGAGACGGGAAACCGCTCCTTGATTAACTGCCAGACCGTCTTGTTGGGGAACTTGTAGGACTCGACCGCCAGGCCGATCCGGTTGGTAATCAACCAGGTCCAGTAGCGCTGGAGCACCGGCTGATCGAACCCGAAATGCTTTTCCAGCGCCTTACGCTGGTCCTCTGAAATCGCGCCGACCGCCGACGACAGGCGGGCATCGCCGCCGGAACCGACCCCACGCATCTGCAACAGCATCTGTTCCACGGGTCCGCCGGGCACAAACTGGCACAGACCGAAACTGACAAGCGTGATCCCGATAAACGTGGGAATCACCAGCAACAGCCGTCGCGCGAAATAAGTCCATCGCTCCATAGAGGGATAGTATTCAGAAGTCAGGAGCCGGAATCCAGAAGAAAAACAACAAAACCATGTCATCCTCCTGAGTTTCGCAATACCGTTTACAATTTCAGATTTCCTGATCCGGGCGGAAAATAAGATGGCACCTTTTGCCGGTTTAGACAAGCTCATAGATCATCCGCGCGTTTGTTTCCGGGTGACGAAAATGAAGATTGGTTAGGTCGGCCAGAAGATTGCTTGTAGCC
>JAHIJO010000093.1 GCA_018898455.1 Verrucomicrobiota bacterium
ACCTGAAAATTGCACGGAGGTGTGCAATTTTCACCCTCCGGGCCGTCGTAACCCCGCCTTAATGCGGGGTTACAAGGGGTTAACCACTTGCGTTAAGCGGATAACCCATTGGGTTATCCGCTTAACGCGATGTCTTTGCGCCAAGGCTTTGAAATCATTGGCGCAAAGTGAATCTTGCGCGATAATCGCGCAAGATTCAGGTAATAAGCTCGGCATGGTTCAATTTCCGATCCGTGCTTACAACCGCGGTTTCCCCAGGACTTTCGCCAGACCGCGGAGGCAATGCTCGTTTTCCTCGCGCGTGCCGACGGTGATGCGCACATGCCGGGGCAATCCGTATCCGTTCATGGGACGAACAATGACCTTCTCTTTCTGCAAGGCCTGAAAAATGGTCCGCCCCTCCCCGACATCCACCAGCATGAAGTTCACAACCGACGGCACATACGGCACCCCCCAGGCGGCGAGACGCTCCTCAAAATAGGCCAGACCTTCCCGAACCATCTTGCGAGTCTTGCGGACAAAAGCCTCGTCCGCCAAGGCCGCCTGTGCCGCGACCAGCGCCATGGCATTGACGTTAAACGGCTGGCGCACCCGGTTCAACAAACCAATGCCCTCCTCGCTGGCCACGGCGTAACCGACGCGCAATCCCGCCAGCCCGTAGGTCTTGGAAAAAGTTCTCAGGAGAATCACCTTGCGGCCCTCGCGGACATAGCGCAGGGTGTCGGGCTGGAGCTTCGGCGGCAAGAGCTCGATGTACGCCTCGTCAATGCAGACCACGAGATGGTCCGGGGCGCGGGCCATGAACCGGTCGAGGGCCGGCCCATCCACCATTGTGCCGGTGGGATTATTCGGATTGGCGATGAAGACCACCCGGGTCTGGGGCGTAATGGCCGCGGCCATGGCGTCGAGATCGTGGGTATAATCCTTCATGGGCACCAGGATCGACCGGGACCGGCACAGCGCCGCCACCAGGTGATAGATGGCAAAGCCCCGGTCCGCCATGATCATCTCCGTCCCGGGTCCGAGGAACGTGTGCCCGATGAATTCGATGATTTCGTTACTGCCGTTGGCTGGCAGGATCTGGTCCGGCGACACATTCAATTTGGCGGCCAAGGCCTGGCGCAGATAATGGGCGCTGCCGTCGGGATAGCGGTGCATCTGGGAAGCCGCCCGTTTCATCGCCCGCATCGCCCGGGGTGAAGGCCCGAGCGCGTTTTCATTCGAGGCCAGCTTGATAATGGCATCCGCCGACTCAAATCCGAGTTCCCGGGCAACTTCCTCAAGGGGCTTGCCCCGTTCATACATGCCCAATTCCATGATCCACGAATGCGCGATCGTTTTCATGCCTCGATTCCGTTTATTTGAATCATTCGCCATCCAGGATTAAATGAGCTAAAGTGGTGTAACCTTGTAAAGGTTATTGATCGACACCGGCTTTGATACACTAAACAAGTGGACAATATCAAATGTACCCCCGCACCTCTCGTACCATTTGTTATCACTTCCAGCTCTTGTTGGTAATAACCGTCTTGGAAGAATTCGTGTAGACCGACCAGACGATTACACTTGCGGATATCTCGCCCCCCCCATCAGGCGCAGTCACCTTGTTATTGAATTCGTTGTCGAATTTAACTTGATAATAATTACCCCATGGATCAAAGAATTTGTCAATGGTCTTGGCCCCGATTGCAAAATATGCGATGCCCGGCGATGGCTCACTCAGATGCCTCCAATGACCGGGGGTAGGCTCCCAGGATCGTCAACATAACACAGTGTTTCTTCAAATCCCGCAAGGCTCTGCAAATCTTCGGGTCTTCCACATGGCCTTCGATATCCACGAAAAACAGGTATTCCCAGGCCTTCATCTTGCTGGGCCGGGATTCGATCTTGGTCATGTTGATCCCGTATTTCTTAAACGACTCCAGGGCGCGGTACAACGAACCGGCCGCGTGCTTGACCGAAAACATCAGGGAGGTTTTATCATCTCCCGTGGGCTTGCCGTACGACCGGCCGATCACCAGGAACCGCGTCATATTGCCGCTCATATCCTGGATATCCGAAGCCAGTATCTTCAGCCGGTACATTTCAGCGGCCAGGGCGCTGGCGATGGCGGCCACGCCTTTCTCGCGGACCGCGATTTCCGCCGCCTTGGCCGTGCTCGAAACCGGAACCAGGTCGATGCCCGGCATCTCCGCGCGCAGCCAATTCCGGCATTGCCCGAACACCTCGGGCTTGCTGAGGATGCGCCGGATGCGCGGGCGCGGCCCGGCGGCCATCAGGTAATGGGCGATGCGCAGGTAGACTTCCGCGCATATTTTTAGCGACGTCCCCGCAAACTGGTCCAGGGTATGGGTCACCGCGCCTTCGGTCGAATTCTCGATCGGCACTACGCCGTAATCCGCCTGGCCCTTCTGCACTTCCTCGAAAATGTCGCCGATCGTCTCGCACGCCACGTAGTTCACACTGCCGCCGAACCGCACGCGGGCCGCCTGGTGGGTGAACGTGGAAGACGGACCCAGGAACGCCACATGCACCGGCCGTTCCAGTGCCAGCGACGCCGACATGATCTCGCGGTATATGGCCATCAGGGCGGCATGGCTGAGCGGACCGCGGTTGGCCTTGCGCACGTGCGCGAGCACCATCTTTTCGCGCGCCGGCACATACACCTCGCCCGCATTCGCATGCTTCCATTTCCCGATACGAAGCGCGACCTCGGCACGCCGGTTCAACAGCCGGATCATCTCATCGTCCAGCCGGTCAATTGCTTTTCTGAGCGCCGCCAGTTTCATGCTCATGGGTTTCCTCTTCTCCACTCCCAGGTTCCGGTTTCGTTTCCGTGGGTTTTGCTTTTTTCACCGGCGCCGGATGTTCCGTTACGTCGGCATCCTCATCCTCGTCTTCGTCTTCGTCTTCGTCTTCGTCTTCGTCTTCATCTTCATCTTCATCGTCATCGTCCTCGTCGGTATCATCTTCGTCATCAGCATCAGGAGCCTTGTTGGCGGCGGTGTTTTCCGAACCAACTTCTTTCTGGTTTTTCTCCGCTACGTCCCCGCCGGCATCGGCGGCATCGCCTTTTTTGCTTTCACCCGCCTTCTCCTCCGGGATGGTCTCCTGATCTTGAGCGGTCGCCACGCTCGCCGCGATCTGTCCCTCCGCCTTTTCCTGCTCCGCGCCTTCAGTCTGCGCCGCCGCCGGGCGATGACGCCGTTCGTATTCCTCTTCCCGGCGGCATAATTGTTCTATACCCGGCAAATCTTTCAGATTCTTCAAGCCGAAATGTTCGAGAAAAATCTGGGTGGTCCCGTAGAGCAGAGGCCGGCCCGGCAGAGGACTGCGCCCGACCAGACGAATCAACTGCAATTCCATCAGGTGGCGGACAATCGTATCCACGGTCACGCCGCGCACGGCCTCGATTTCCGCGCGAGTCACCGGCTGGCGATAGGCGATAATGGCCAGGGTCTCCAGCGTCGGACGCGTCAGCTTAGCGGGCTTGCCGATATCCAACAGGTGCCTCAGCCAGGGGCCGCACCCGGCATCGGTCTGAAACCGAAACCCGCCTGCCACTTCCACCAGATGCACCCCCACGTGCCGTTCTGTCAGATCGGCCTTGATCTGGTCCAGGGCGGATTGAACATCCGACGCGGTGGCCTTGGCAAACAGCTTGCCCTCCTCGCCGTGATCCTCGCCCATTTCCACCAGCACGCGACGCATCTCGTCCACCGCCACTGGCAGACGAGACCCAAACAGCATGGCGCCCAAAACCTGTTTTAACTCCGGCACGACATTAACTGATGTCATAAATCATCGTCTCCTGCCCTGATCCATTCACCGGCCATCACAACTTGTCCAAAACAACAGTATGCTTTCAGAATGTCCGTGAAACACGCTAAAATCCAGCATCCTCGCATTTTAAATCTCATATTTTTTCGCGCTATTTCACGTGTTTCGCAGGCCAAAATCTGCTATGTAAATCTCCTGATTAACTTCCGACCCGGATCACGACAATATCCCGGAACGGCCCGTTCTGCCGGGCATCGACCTGGCGGAGGCGAATCAGCTCCAGCAAGGCCAGGAAAGTACAAATCACTTCATCGCGCGACGTCACGGCCTCGAACAATCCGGAAAAAATGACGTGACCTTCCAGGCGAATCCGGTTCAGAATGGATTCGATTTTATCCGCCACGGTGCAGGACGGCGCAAAGATCTCGCCGATCTCATCGACCTTGACCCGCTTCATCGCATCATTGAACGCGGCAATCAGGTCGAAAATATTCACATCGTCCATGCCCAGGCCCGGTTCCTTCTCTATCGCGATCTCATCGGCACCGCGTCCGAACATGTTACCCTGAAGCAATTCTCTTTCCTGGAGAGTGCCGGCCGCATCCTTGAATTTTTTATATTCAATCAGCTGACGCACGAGTTCCCAGCGCGGATCATCCTCTTCGGGATCGAGTTCGGGGCGCTCCTCCACGGGAAGCAGCATGCGGCTCTTGATCATCATAAGCGTCGCGGCCATGACCAGGAAATCTCCGGCGATGTTCAAATCCAGCATGCGCATGAGGTTGAGATATTCCATGTACTGCCGGGTAATGATCTCAATGGGGATATTGTAGATATCCACCTCATCCTTTTTGATGAGGTACAGCAGGAGATCCAGCGGACCTTCGAAGACTTCCAGCTTGACCTTATATTCATCCTGGATGGGCAAGGGCATATATTATTCCAACCCCACGGCGCGGCGTGCCGCCTTCAGTGTCTTTTGAATCTCATCGCGCGCACGGGCGGCGCCCTGCCGCAGGATCCGATCCACGCGCCCCGGCTCCTGCTGGAGGGCCTCCCGTTCTTTCCGCAACGGCTCGAAATGCGCCTGCATCCGTTCCCAAAGCGCTTTTTTCACCTCGCCATAGCCCAGACCGCCGGCGCGGTAGCGCCCGGCCATGGCGCCGGCTTCCGCCTCCGTCGCGAAAAGCTTGTACAACGCGAAAACGTTGCATTGATCCGGATCTTTTTTATCCGCAACGGTCTTACTGTCGGTCACGATGCGCATGATGGCCTTTTTCGTTTCCGCCGGCGCGCCGAAAAGCTCAATGGTGTTGTTGTAGGACTTCGACATTTTCTGACCATCCACCCCGGGCACCACGGCCACTGA
The DNA here is from genome assembly GCA_018898455.1 of Verrucomicrobiota bacterium. Taxonomy (GTDB): domain Bacteria; phylum Verrucomicrobiota; class Kiritimatiellia; order JAAZAB01; family JAAZAB01; genus JAHIJO01. Next base: position 5,150 of record JAHIJO010000093.1, read on the forward strand.
CTGGTGAATCGCCGGCTCCGGTATCTTGAACACCTCGCCGAACTTCTGGTTGAATTTGATCGCAATATCCCGCGTGACCTCAACATGCTGTTTCTGATCCTGGCCCACCGGGACAACATCCGACTGGACCGCCAGGATATCCGCCGCCATCAGCACGGGATAGGTAAACAATCCGTGGCTGGCCGGAATGCCGCGCGCCACCTTGTCCTTGTAAGAATGGCACCGCTCCAGGAGGCCCATGGGGGTGACGATCGACAACAGCCAGGTCAACTCCAGCACTTCCGGCACATCGCTCTGGCGATAGAAAACGGTTTTCTCGGGATTCAATCCGCAGGCCAGGAAATCCAAGGCCACATCCCGCGTGGCCTGGCGCAGTATCCCGGGATCGCTCACGGACGTCAGCGCGTGGTAATCGGCAATAAACAGAAATGCCTCGCTGCGTTCCTGTAATGCCAGCGCCGGCTTCATCATGCCGAAATAATTACCCAGATGCAGTTTACCCGAAGGCTGAATGCCCGACAGTACTCTCATGATGCAGGATCCCCTATCAATAAACATATGGGCTTGAGCCCGCATTGCTCACCCGTTGCGTGAGAAATGCGCCCTTTGGACTTCGACCCCTCGACAGGCGCGGGAACTGCGTCGCGCCCCGGGCTTGCCTGCCCCGAGCCTGTCAAGGGGCTCAGGATTTGCCTTTGGCTACCTTGAGCCGTTTTAACAATGCTCAAGGCCCTGAACGAAGCCGAACGGGCAAGGTGCATCAGCACCGCGCCGAAACTTTTGCCGCAATCTGTTGCGGCAAAAACTGATTTCTCGCAGGCGGCCTTCGCCTGTGCGAAATTCGGGTTAGAGCATACAGAAACCCTGCCGCTGAATCAAAGGGAAAAAATCATCCATGGAGTGCGGCCGCTACGTTTGATCCGTCCCGTTCACGGAAAGCCTTCCTTCACGGCCTCTGCCATGGCGCGACGGCGTTACCCCAGTTGAGGAATCACGGTTTCCCGGCCGGCATCCTGGGCCGAGACATAGGCGGCATAGAGCGTGGTCACCGTGTCCGCCGCCAGGCCGACGTCGCTCTGGGGCTCGCGGCCGTCACGGATGCATTCCATGAAATCCTGGAGTTCCTGCGGATAGCCCGTCATCCAGTTTTCATCAGGTGACGGAAAACTCCACCCCTGCTTGGTGCCCAATTTTTCGGTAAGATACACGTCCTTCAACTGGGCTTCAACGGGATTATAGAGCAGGTTGGCATCCGTGGGATTGATATTACAGCGCATCCGGTGATTGTTGGCATAGATCTCCATCCAGTTGTGCACGCCGCCCATGACGAGCTCGCTGGAAAAAATATCAGCCACCATCCCGTCCGCGAACGTCAGGTGCACCTGGACAAAATCCTCGATGTCCTTATATTCCGTGCGCAGATGCCCCCGATCCGCGAAGGCGGGATTCCGGGTGATGCTGTGGGTCCGGCAGCTGACGGTTTTCGGATGAATGGCCCGACCCTGCCGCGCGATTCCTTCCACGCGCTTCAGGTACAAACAGGCGGTCAGGGGATGGCACCCCTTCCCGACCAGCGATCCGCCGCCGGACAGTTTCCAATCCCCGTAGGCCGAACTGGTACTGCCACTGTGACTTTCCTCGCCGTGAATCCAAAGAATCTGTCCCTTCGTGGCCCGGAGGATCGCCACTTCCTTTTGGATGGACGGCGCATAAACCCAGTTTTCCGCGTACATGAGCTTCACCCGGTTTTTGGCCGCGGCCTCCAGCATGCGCCGCACGGATTTCACCGCTTCTTCCAGGAGCCCTTTCTTGTCGGCCTGATCACCGCGCCAGTCGGGCATGCCCGGACCATAGGCGCCGGTAAAAGGCTTCTCGATGATAACGTGTTTCCCGAGTTCGGCGGCGCGGACACACATCGGCTCGTGCTGGTACCCCGGCACGCACAAGTCAACGACATCCACAGCGCGGACCAGATCGTCGAAAGATTCAAAGGCCTTGACGCCATGCTCGCGGGCAAATGCCTCCCGGCTTTCCTTCGTTTTGGAATATACACCGACCACGTCCACGGCGACGCCGCTGACCTGGCGATACGATTCCAGATGAAATTTAGCGGCAAACCTCGAACCGGCAATGCCAATCTTGATGGGCCCTGTCGTCTTCATACGGTTATTTCTGTTCCTGTTGGTGATGTTATCTAAATCAAGGAAGAAGACAGACCTGAGATTACATCGATGCCATCGGCAGGACAATCCAATTTTGACTGTTAGAAGGATACCGGACCGACCGGGGCATAGCCGCTGGCGGAGAGCCAGACATACCAGCTTCCCAATGACGGATTGAACACACCGGGGTCAGCCAATCCATCGCCGTCGCAATCGGCCGGCGTCGGGCTGGTATATCCCGTTTGGCCGAAGGTATGCGACCCGGAAACGGTATAATTCGCGGCGGACAGCCAGACAACCCACTTGTCGGCAGCGGCATGGAACAGTGTCGGATCAGCCTTCCCATCCCCATCGAAATCACCCGGTGCCGCCAGCGTATATTCCGGTAGGGTAAACGAACGCGGCCCGATTCCCGCATAACTTGCCGCCGACAACCAGAAAACCCATTCGCCCGTGGCGGAGTTGAACACCGCCGGATCCGCTTTGCCGTCCCCGTCATAATCCGCCGCCGCCGGCAGAGTGAACCCGGATTGATAGAACGTCGATCCCACCCCCGCATAACTCATCGCGGACAGCCAGAAATACCATTCGCCCGTCGAAATCTTGAACACGGCCGGGTCCGCCTTCCCATCCCCATCGTAATCCGACGGGACCGGGATCGTGTAACCCGCCTGGCTGAAGGCATAGGGCCCGACCAGCGCATAGTTTTGAGACGACAGCCAGAAATACCAGTATCCGTCGGATGTCTGGTAGATGGCCGGGTCCGCCTTGCCGTCTCCGTCATAGTCGGCCATGGCGGATTGATTGGCGGGATCAGGATCGGGGCCGCCCCCGCCAGTCCCGATAAAATCGATCCCCCACTGGTTGCCGCTTCCATTTTCATAATCGGCGGACTTTCCCGTGGACGCCGTGCGACTGGAAAAAGTATACCCGGCCTTCTCGGAGGTCAGTGTATACTGCGTTGACGATGGCAGCCTGGAAAACGCGTAAATGCCCCGGTTGTCGGAATACACGGCCCGGGATCCGCTTCCCTCAAGTACCGCGGTGACCGCGGCCCCGGCAATGGGCCGACCAACGGAATCGGTGATCCGTCCGCTGACGATCTCGCCGGAACCGCTCGGATAAACATTATAGAGACACGCCACGACAACGGTAAATGTCATGCCGGTGGGATCGATCAGCGGCAAGGCATACCAGGCATTGTCGGCCGCGTAGTACCCGCCCCACCCCATGTTCACATGATGATAAAGCGTGCCATGATCATAACCATAGCCGTCGCACACGACCGCATGCCCACCGTAATCACCGTTAATCGCCAGTAACGCCGGCAACCCCGCGTCCAGGTTAGGATTCAGCATGGCATACAGGGCGGCACTGCTGACTGAGTCGTAATTGTTAAAACTCGCGATAGCCTGGCTGAAATAAAAAATTGATTTTAGTGTACTGCCAAGCGTAAAAAAATCGGAACTTGTGCTCATCGGGCCGAAGCGGGCGCCCACGGCCGCGCCGACGTCATGACACAATGCCCCGATCGATTGACGCTGGATCTGCGGAGTAGATCCGTCGGGATCCAAGGGCATCAGGCTCCAATTATACGGGCCGCCCGCGCCATCACCGCCCTTCAGGGTAAGCTGTTGATAAGGATTGGGATCATTCTCGACCGTAACCCAAAATGTTTGAGCTCCCACGCCCGCCACCGGGTACTGGTGAAAGCGCATCAACTGGGCCGCGGCGGTCGGTCCGCATCCGCAGGGATAATGATTAGGCGTGAAATAATTGTAACAATAATCATAGGCCCCGCCTTCCGATTCCTGGTCCCACGCGCTTTGGACCAGCGGCGGCACGCGTTCGTCCGAGACGGACGGGAGGAACGGGTTCATGCCCGGGATAGAGAACGCATCAGCCTGGAGCGCGCGCCATTGCTCCTGGCGGGCGCGGTATTCCGCCGGAAGCGGAGCGACCGGGAGCGCCTGCTTCACCTGCCGGATGGAAGCCATTCTTCCTTTCATATCGGCGGCGACCAGGGCGCCCAGCGGATGCCTCGGCGCCGGATCGAACAGGCCCCGCGGCACAAACGCCAGGATCGGCTCCAGCCAATCATCCGCGGGCACGATCACAAATCCTGCCGGGCGCAGATACACGACATACCACGCCGCCTGGCCGGAGTTATCCGGATAAAACACCACGCGCTCGATCTCGCCGCCCAGGACAGTTCCTAACGGCCGGGCGCCCCTATTCAGCCACCCCTGGGCTACCGCTCTGGCCCCATCGGGAGTGACCGGATTCGCCCACGCCGGAAACGTAAAGGCCACCATAACTAACAAGCAAACCAGCGATAAGCCTATGTGCCTGAAATAAAATCGATTCATAACGGTTTCCTACTGGACCGGACCTGCGGAATCCGTCAATGTTAATCCGCTCCCGCACTCCACGGGATTCAGCCACACGGGACCATAGCCTGGGCCGCCGAATTGCGTCGTGGCCATCCCGTAGCCATACGATGACAGCATGACATACCAATCGCCCGTCGATTCCCGGTACACGCCGGGGTCGGTCTTATGGTCGCCGTCGAAATCGCCCGGCACCGGACTATACCCCGGCCCGCCGAATTGCGCCGTGGCAATCCCATACCCGCTAGCCGAGAGCATGACATACCAATTACCAGAGGATTCCTGGTAAAGCGCCGGATCGGATTTGCCGTCCCCGTCATAATCGCCCGGCACCGGCGCATAGCCCGACCCGCCGAAATTCGCCGAGGCAATCCCGTAGCCCATCCCCGAGAGCATGACATACCAGTTACCCGTCGTTTCCTGGTAGAGCGCGGGATCGGTCTTGCCATCGCCGTCATAATCCCGCTGGACAGGAGTATAACCCGGAGCGCCGAAGTTCGCCGTGGCGATCCCGTAGTTGTAGGACGACAACTCCACGTACCAATTCCCCGAGGATTCCTGGTACACGGCCGGATCGGTCTTGTGATCCCCATCGAAATCACCCGGCACCGGCATATAGCCCGGCCCGCCGAAGGATATCGACACGGTAGCGTATCCGCTGGCCGAGAGCATGAACGTCCAGGTCCCCGTCGCCTCCTCATACACCGCCGGATCAGTCTTGCCGTCGCCATCATAATCACCCGGCACGACCGTGTAGCCCGGCCCACCCAGGATCGCCGAGGCCAAGCCATAACCGCTGGCCGAGAGCTTGACATACCACGTTCCGGTGGCGCGATCATAAAGGACCAGGTCCATCTTGCCATCCCCGTCCATATCCGCATCCGAGTAATAGGTCAACCCAGCGCTCCGCCGCCAGCCGCTATCCACGGTACTGAACGTACTGGTGCCGGAGCTGTTAACGGCCTTGACCCAGTAATAATAGGTCTGCCCTCCCGAGGCCGACTGATCGTCAAAATTGGTCGTGGTCAGGCTATTGGTCACCTGGGCAGCCGACGTGGTGTCATTAGCCGTATAGCGCCAGACCTGGTAGCCGGTGGCGTTGGTCACGGCATTCCAGGTCAAAGCTACTTTATCCGAGAACGTCCCCTTGCTGGCGGTCAGCCCGGCGGGGGCCGAGATTGAACTGGAACGCGTATCCAGGGTAAAGATGGGCGATACGCCCCATCCTGTGGCGGCGCGGGCGGCGCCGGTTCCCAATATGATCACCGCTGAGATCATCAAGTTAATCCATGTTGTTTTCATACATTTTTCCTTTTTTTGTATCATCGACGGATCACATTCTCCATATAATTCAGCATGTTACTGGAAAGAGGACTAGCGGTTTGATTTCCGTATAACTTGTCAAAATAATTTCTAAAAAGCACTTGGGATTGCATATCCACCCAAGTCGCCGAGGCGGCAAACAGTTGGCCGTAGGGTCCAAAAACAACAGCGGCGCCGGAAATAAGCATGGCGCTGTCATGAACATACGAAGTCATGGTGTCAGTACCTTGACTGACGTTATATGCGGTATTGACCACTTGAACACCCGACGCCACACTTCCCAAAGGCACCCCGGGGAGACTGGTAATATCTGCGCCCCAATTGACAATATCATTTTGCGGGCCCAAGCCGGCTATATCCTTCTCGTTGACCGGGTTATTATCCGCATAACAGTACAGGTTCGCGCTGGCTCCCGCAAAAAGAATCGGGTCCTTGGCGGTCCAGCGTCCGGTCTCCGGATCATAATCCCGCGCGCCGAACCGGACCAAGCCGGTGTCTGGATCATACAATCCGCCGGCAAACCCAAACGGCTGGAATCCCGGATTCGTGTCCAGCACCACCCGTCCGAATTCATCATAGTCCAGGCGCTGAACAACGGCGCCCGTCGTCGCCTGCACCACCAGCCGCGGACTGCCGAGATGATCGCACACGATCCGATAGACCCCCCCGGTCTTGATTATATAGTCAGGGACATTGGCCCGACTGCCATAGACAAACACACTCAGCACGTTCGTGTTGCTGTCCAGTTCCGCCACCGGATTGACGCCGGCGGCATATAGAAATCCATTGGTGAACACTCCGTTGACTTTCTTCCCCACCCGATGATTCATGCCATCCACCAGGTATTCATTCGTTCTGCCGGTCGGCAAAATCACACTCAGCAAATTGCCCAGCGCGTCGTATTGATAGACCGTGTTACTGCCGTTGAATGTTTTGTTCGTCAGATCCCCGGCCGCGTTGTACCCATAATTTGCCGCACTGTTGGATAACAGCCGGTCCTGGCCGTCATACCACGCGCTGGACACTTGCCCGGTAATCACGGCATTGGTCCGGTTCCCGTTGCTGTCATACTGGTAGGTGTTCGTAACGGTTCCGTTGGTCACCATCTGGCAGAGCCGGCCGGCGGCGTCATAAGTATTGGCAAAACTGCGGTTCGTGCTCTGGATTTCCTCTGTCAGGTTCGTGATCCGGCCCAGCTTGTCGTAGCCATAGGACACGGAAAACAGGTTGGTTCCATTGCCGACAACCGTGAGATTGGTCACCTCGCCAAATGCATTACGAGTCAGGGTTTCAACAACATTACTCAGGGTCCGGCCGGTCAATAATCCATTGTCGGCGGATCGGCTTAAAGCGCAACTGCCAGCCTGAGTGATCAAGCTGTCAGGATCATACTGGTATGTCACCGTATTGGCGCCGTTCACGCCCATGGAAGCCACGCGGAAATCATTGTCGTAGGTGCGGCTGACCTTGCCGGTGACCGTCCCTATCCAGCGACTGGCAGTGACCAACAAACCATCATATTCATTGGTAAAGCCCACGCCACTCGCCACGGTTATCCCTCCTAATAAGCCATTCGTTTGCCAATAGTAGGTGGAGGTGGTATTAGGTATGGTTACCGTGCTCAATTGGCCTGCCGCATTATACGTATTGCTGATGGTCAATCCGCCCGGCCGTCGCAGGGATATGAGCTGGCGGTCCGCGTTATAAGTATAATAGGTGGCGTTGGTCGCTCCGCCCACGATCGGCGGCGTGTATTCCGACCGCAAATCCACCGTATTATAGGCAAACGCGTGGGCCAATCGGCCCGGCGGAGTCACGGAGGTGAGGTTCCCCTGGAGGTCATACGCATAGGAAGCGTAGCTGCCATCCGCAAAGGTCTGGCGCGTCATGCGGCCGACCGAGTCATACTCGAAAAGGTTGGTCTGATCCAGCGGACTCCGTATTTCCGACAGGTATCCATTCGCGTCATAGCCGTATTGGATAGTTCGCGAGCTTCCATCACCCAACATCCGAATCTCGGTCAGATGCCCCTGGACGTCATACTGATTGGAGACGGTGGGAAGTCCCACGGTCTGGGTGCTGAGCGGTCGCCCCTGGCTGTCCATGAGCACGGTCGTTTGCCGGCCTTCAGGCGTTCGCAAGGTCAACGTGCGGGTGTCGGCCCGATACACTGAGACATTGGTTTTCCCATTCACCATCGTCCAGTTGGTCTGGACGGCCAGGCCAAGCGAAGAATCGCCATTCATAACGACGGCGCGAGTGACCAGGCTGGTCATAGCCAGGCCGGAGGGCAGACGGGTCACGCTGGATGTCGGGATCGGCGCCTCCATGCCAAAACGCGGTTCCGGCCCCATCTGCACGAGGGTGACCTGACCTTCCGGCATCCGATTGCTTTGCAGACCGGTCAGGTATGACAGGCGTATCTCCTGGCCCCCATCCGGCCGCGTATAAATTCGCCGTTGATCTCCCGAATCCAGATTTTCAACCTGCACGCTTCTGACACATCCCATGCCCGACGTGGAAACCACCTGGTAGCCGTTCGACAACGATGCCCGGCCCACCCCGATGGAGCCTCCCGCCGGATCGTTCGCCTGCACCACCTGTCCCGCCGCCGAATAACTCACCGTATATGTATAACCGGCTCCTTTCGGGCCCTGGACCGAGGTCAGGAGTCCGTTCGCCAGGTAACCATAGGTTGTCGTCGCGCCCGCCGGATCCCGGGCCGTCGCCAGGTAACCATCCCCATTCACGGTGAGAGTCGTCCGTTGTCCGAAGGGTCCCTCAATCGCCGCGGGACGTCCGCCGGCATCCCGCTCGATGGTTGTCACATTCCCGTCGCCGTCGGTCACGGCGCTCAGATAACCGTTCGTGGTATAACTGAAGCTGTAAAGATTTGAGCAGGTCAGGGCATCATATGTTTTCAGGTGACGCCCCCCGGGGTTGAATTGATAGATCAAGTTGCCCGTTTCGTCCGGAATCAACACATCTTCATCCTGGACACCGGGAAAGTCCACCCCCACGGCGCGCACCCGATGCGTATCGAAGCTGGCGACATACACCGTGCCATCCGGCGCCACCGCCACACTGCCGACCCGGCGCAAACCGGCTGTTTGGGCCGGCCCATAATCGCCGCTCCAGACATCCGCCCCACTGCCGGCCACGGTCTTGAGAATACCGTCGACGCCGACCATGAACACCTGGCGCCGCACGTAATCGGCCAGATACAAGGTTCCCTGGGCATCGAAACTGACATCCGTTGGACTATAGAATTGGACATTGGTGGCAGGCAGACCGTCCCCGTAAAAACTGGCTCCTCCTCCGGCCACGGTTCGGATGATCCCATCGATGCCGATGCGGCGAAAGGCATTCATTGCCATCAAGTAGGTATTGGCAAAGGTCAACGTTCCATCCGGACCGACGGCCAATCCAGCCGGAGAGATGCGGGCATTCGTTGCCGCTCCGCCGTCGCCCGAACAGCCCTCCGTGCCATTGCCCGCCAGGGTCATGATAACGCCATCCGGTGCGACCCGCCGGATGCGGTGATTTCCCCAATCCGAGATAAAGACGGTGCCGTCCGGACCCACGGCCACATTTTCCGGATCGTTCAACTCCGCCTGGGTTGCGGTCCCGCCGTCGCCCGAAAATCCGCTGTTGCCCGTCCCGGCCACGGTGGTAATCGTGCCGTTCGTACCGACCTTGTATACCCGGTGATTGATTCGATCGGTTATATAAAATACCCCGTCACCACCGACCGCCACATCGGTCGGGTACATCCCGGTATTGGTGGCCGCGACCCCGTCGCCGGCATACGACATATCGCCATTACCCGCTACCGTCGTGACGATCCCATTGGTCCCGATGCGCCGGATCCGGTCATTATTCAAATCGGCCACATAGACCGCGCCATCCGGCGCGACCGCCATGCCCATCGGCGACCAGAAACTAGCGCTCGTTGCCGGACCGCCATCTCCGGAAAACCGGCCCAGTCCGGACGCGTTCGTATAGCCGTCTCCGGCATACGGTCGAATAACGAAACGACTGTGCCGCAATTCCGATGCGCGCACGCGTTTTCCGCTGCCCAATTCCAGCATCTTGCCGACCGGATCATAGACATGATGCGCATCCAACGTCCATCCGCCCAAATCGTTGGTCCAGCCCCGGGGCGAATAGCCTATCGTGGTCTGTTGTTCCGACCATAACCTCCGCTGGGCCCCGCGCACCGGAATGTCGCCCGCTATTCTCCGGCTGGACACATATCCGAAACTGCTATAATACATCGGCGGTAACGCATAAAACACCTGGTAATAATACCCCACCTGATACGTCACCGGCTGATTCCCGCTAACCAGGCGCCCATACACATCGCGACCATTCCAGGTAAACTCATAGCTCTGATTAGCCGTCGGAGTGGCGAAATAGTTTGTAACCGTGACACCGGCAACGGTCACACTGAGATCCATGGCCAGTAACGAAGCCGGAAGACTGGCGCCCGTCAACGGAATATTCAGGGAGGCGATATACCCCGGCATGCGTTCGCTCGAATAACACAACCGGAAAGGAGTTCCCGCCAAAGGACAGGTTTCCCGGAACACCCGATTCTCCAGTTCCACATCCCCCATTCCGCCCTGGCTGTTCGGGTTGTTGACATTTTCCTGGTTGGCAACGGACTGAAGGCTCGGCGCCTCCGCTCCCGTCGGCAGGGCGATGCCATAATTGCAATCGTAGGTGCTGAAATGCCGCAGGGAGGATCGCCAGAGACTGTTGGTGCACACTCCGTATGTCTGCGCCAGCACCCGCCGTTCTTCATCCGTAAATCCCAGGGCAGTCAACGTGGCGGCATCCGCTTCCACCCCATTGGTGCTCAGCGAAACCCGCGCCAATCCGGATGCGTTCGTCCCGACCAATTGAAGGACCAGTCCGTCCTCTGACGGCACCCAGGCCCCCTGGTCTTTGTTATAATAGGCCACCGGCACCTGGATACCCGCCGGCATCCCCAGGAAGTTATCCGTGTAAAAATAAATATTGGTATTAAACACGACGTCCCGGCCCGCGATCTTTGCCTGAGCCTCCGCCGCCGTCAGCTCCACGCAATACGTATAAGCCACCGTCGCCGGCAAATCGCCCGGCATGGCATTCAACCCGTTCAGCCCCACCGTGTATTCCGACAACTTGACCGTCAGGGTGTTGACCGGCTGGGTGGCGCCGGCATAGGTGAAAATGGAGGCGGTCACACCCGTGGGAAATACCGCCAATGCCCGGCGCCGGCCATCTGCGTCCGATACCCAACTACCCGCGGCCGACTGCACATTGGTCGTCGGCAACAGGATGACGGTCACGTTCGGATCCGTCGTCATCAAGGCCACGTCATCCACCGTCACGTAATCCTGCCAGGGAACGGCCAGGGTGCGCTGAAGCGGCAGATACCCGTTCTTCTGGTAATTGATATTCAGGCTCGCGCCGCCGTTGACGGCCATATCGTAACCGCCGTTCGTCCGGGAAACCGTCTGACCGAATTCCGGATGCCCGTTCACGGAAACCGTGCAACCGGATAGGGGAACTCCGTTGGTATCAATCACCCGACCGCGCAGGACCGCCACGCGGGTCAGGACGATCGTTCCGTCACTGACGCCGGTCTGAATGGGATTGGCGCCGGTATAGAGAAAGGACGTTGCGTCATAAAGCAACGTGGCGACGCCATTCGACGGCGTTGATGCCACCGTGGCCGGATCCGGGGGGATCACCGGCTCGATACCGTCATTCGCCGTCACTTGCACGCGCATCTGCGCATGGTAGTGTCCATCCCAGTCCGCCCCCGCATCCCAAACGATGGTCTTGCCGGTCCCGGGATTCGCACCCGTACCGTAATCGCCGGTAAAATGCGTGGCCGGCAGGTCATAGGTCACCCCGCTGTTGGTGGAAACCGCGACGGAAATGCTCACCGCGCCCGTGGCTGTGACATCATAGGTGATGTCCACCAGCTTGGTCCCCGCCCGCTGGCTGGCCTGCACGTTGGAGACCTGGGGGTCAGAAGCTCCTGCGGTCAACGCCAGGCATATCCAACCGATCACACCAAAGATGCCTATTGGTTTCATTTAATGGTTCCTTTATAATTATGATTCCAGTTCAGATGGGGTGTCCTAAAATTTGCAGCTCAGCATCTAAGTCATGCACTTATTGCTCCCCTGTAAGGCGGACTGTTCCGGCAAGAACGTTTATCATCCTGCCTGCCCAGAGATTGTCGAAGTGATCTCTTGCCCAACCGAATAAGGACAAATCGAGATTACTCGCTTCGCTCGGAATGACATTCTTGTTGATTTGTAATGTTCTCGAAAAAAACAATTTTCCTTTTGGATCGAGTCAGTTTCAAAAGTCCTGCGGACACGACGGAACGTGTCCCTCCATCCCCTGAAAACGACCGATTTTTCAGCGCTTTGGATATTCGTGCTCCGTCACGACCGTTTTGAAAAGGACTTTTGAAACTGACTCTTCATTCAAAATAAAAACAGGTCTGGCGGTTACTTGAAAAATGAACGATGCAATCGTCCGGGTATAGCCGGGCCACGACATCCAGCCCCCTGCCATCGGTCGACAACATGAAATACTTGCTCCAGATGCCTTCATCGGCCGCGGCCGACTGGCGGAACAACGTGGCCAGGCTCCAGGCGCCAGCCGTGCACCGGGCATACCGGATCTGGCCCCAGGACGCGCTTTCGTAGCCGCTGATGTGCGAGGATGCCAGATCGGAAAACATGATATGCGCGTCTCCCGAATTATCGAATGCCAGCACCGGAAGGATGCCGGTGAAATGCCCGCCATCAGTTCCAAAATAATCGTCGGCCGTGTCGGCCAGGATTTCCTCGGTCCAGGCATTGGCGCCGGACCGACGATAATAAACCAGCTGGGACAGCGCGTCGGACCCGGTCAGCACGTTGTATTTCAGGCGCACCGCCACTGCGGGCCAGCCCTGGGAATCCACCGCCAGGCTGGCATTGGGGAAGTAAGAATCCCAACTGCTATGGGTCTTATAGGCCACGACTTCGTTGAACCAGGTGCCACCCGTATTCGACAGGTAATACAGAGTGCCCGGCCAGGTCACATCATCACTGGGATGATATTGAAAACTAAGGACTACGTGTGCGTTGCCAGAGCTGTCCACGACGAAATCACGGGCAACTAGCCACCGCGACGGCCCAACGGTTAAACTCATTTCCTCGTCCTGCCAGACCCCGGTCCGGTTGGAATAATAACGCACCCTCAGTATTTCCGTGTTGTCGGTATCCCATGCGGCGTTCAACACGTGAAAATATCCGTTCGGGTCAATGCAGGCCTTGACATCGTACGACCCCTGATCCTGGGCGCCGATGACGTCATTCGTCCAGTTTGTTCCCGATCGGTACAAGTGCTCCATTCCATTACCGTAATATCCCGTAAAAAGATGCGGTTCGAGGGCGGCATCCATCACCAGGGCCACCGATGCCCAGCCATTAACCGGCACGTTTTGATAACGCACTGGTCCATCGGATAGCATCGTGCCGGCATGGCTGACTACTTCCCACCACAGACAGGTCATGTTGTATTCAGGATCATTTTTACCGTATAACAGCGCAACCGCCTGATCGCCTGCCCGGACAGCGGTCGCGAGAATGGTGGCGATATGCAAGACATTGGTTTCCTGGAACGAGCCCGGAACGTCATTGCCGCCGCTGAAATACACCGAGACCATGGCATCCGACTCGCGATAAAATGCCGGATCGGTCCGACTGTCGCCATCGTAATCCCCGACGGCCGGCACATCGCCTTCGCCACCAAACCCTGCCATGGAAACGAGGGCATAGTTATACAGGGACAGCTTGACGCTCCAGGTTCCGTCCACTTCCCGATAAATCGCGGGATCCACCCGCCGATCGCCATCAAAATCACCGACCACCGGCTGATAGCCTGTCCCACCGAACATCAGCGATGCCGGCGCATATCCAGAGGCCGACAGCATCACCTGCCACTGGCCAGCCTGCCCTGAGCCAGCCTGCGGTGAGCCTGCCGAACCAGTCGAAGGATCGGTTTCCGCATATACCGCCGGATCGGTCTTGCCATCGCCGTCGTAATCGCCGATCACCGGCTGATACCCAACTCCGCCAAACGTCGTGGATGCCGGCGCATATCCGCTGGCCGACAGCTTTACTTGCCACTGTCCGGTGGTTTCTGAAACCACAGCCGGATCATCCAATCCATCACCGTCGAAATCGCCTGATACCGGCACACAGCCTGAGCCGCCGAGCGTCATTGACGCCGTTGCATACCCGCTGGCTGACAGCATCACTTGCCATTGGCCAGTAGCTGCATTAAACACCACCGGATCGGCTTTACCGTCGCCGTCATAATCGCCAATCCCCGCCACATAGCCCGATCCGCCGAACGTCGTGGAAGCCTGCGCATAATTATTCATTGACAACAGCACCTGCCACCGACCGTTGGATTCCTCAAACACGGCCGGATCGGCTTTGCTGTCGCCGTCGAAATCCGCACACCCCCAGACAACATGATTCGTTCCGCCAACAGCAACCACACTGCCAAGTGGCGACAAGAAAAGAAACCAACCTATCGCCATAAATTGGGCAACACGTTGCTTCATCTTACAGGCTGTTGTATGCATGAATTCGTTCTCCAACGAATAGCACTTTCCAATATGTAATATGTAGTGAGTATATCACGGAAGGCGAGGCGGTTCAAGCGATTAGCGGGCAGCATTTGAATAATTATATGGTATCCTAGCCATCAAAATGCAATAATATCATTATTCACTCGTTGTATGGTCAAACTGTTTAACATTTAGGGAGGATAAAAGCATGAAAGCCATGAACATTGCAATCATCGCAGGAGTGGGAATCTGCACAGCGTTAGCCGGTGTCCGCGCCGAAACCGACACCACCGTAAGTGATTCATCCATAACCACCAATGCCACAACGTGGACTTCCGAGGCCACGCGCATCGGCCCCCGGGGCACGGGAACAACGACCGGTTCCGGCACCAAGACCGACAGCGGCGCCACCTGGGTTACCGAGGGTTCAAGGACTGGGCCTAAAGGCACCGCCACCATGAACGCCTCGGGCAGCGCGGTCAAAACAGACACCGGCGCCGACTGGAACATCAACCGTTCCGGCACAACGGCGGGCAGCCAGACCTGGCAATCCACGACGACCGGTTCCGGCACCAAGACCGATACGGGGCGGGAATGGGAATCCACGACCAAAGGTACTACGGATAATGGCCACACCTGGATTACGGAAAGAGACGTGACTAAAACCAAAAACCCGGACGGCACGATCAGCGTGGATCGCGACAGATCAACGACCCTGGATAACGGTAAGGTCATTACAAAATCTGCCGACACTACCATCACCAAGACCGACAGTGGCGCCACTTGGGTTACCGAGGGTTCGAAGACTGGGCCTAAAGGCACTGCCACCATGAACGCCTCGGGCAGCGCGGTCAAAACAGACACTGGTGCCAACTTGAACGTCAACCGCGTCGGCACGACGGCCGGCGGCCAGACCTGGCAATCCACGACCATCGGCACGGGAACCAAGACGGACACTGGCCGGAAACGCACCACTACAACCTCCGGTTCCACTGAAGGCGGAAAAACCTGGAAAACAGATCGCCGGCGCGAATGCGCAAAATCCTCGGACGGTAGTGGCGCCAAGATTACGCACAACGCCAACACACAGGTTTCCGGCGGCAATGCGAACAAGCCCAAAGCCAATGTTCACAAAGCATCCGTTAAAGGTGCCACGGGAAAAAGAGTCAAGCCGGTCAAAACGGCGCCCGCATCCGGCGGAAAATGATTCCCGTAAAACAAAATAGCCCGCCGCAAGGCGGGCTATTTTGTTTCCCCATAATACCGACACAGATCATTGATGCGGCAGTTGGGACATAACGGTTTCCGCGCTTTACAGACACGGCGTCCGTGAAAAATCAGGAGATGGCTCAACAGCGTCCAATCCCGCGGCGGGAACAGTCGTTGCAGGGCCTGTTCGATTTTTTCCGGATCGGTTTGGTTGGTTAGTCCGATGCGGTTGGACAAGCGAATGACATGGGTATCCACGGCAATCCCGGCAACGCCGAACGCATTCCCCAGAATGACGTTCGCCGTCTTGCGGCCAACGCCGGGCAAACGGGTCAGCGACTCCATATCGCGAGGCACCTGTCCGCCGTAATCGCGGAGGAGGATGCTCATAGCGCCACGAATGGCTTTTGCTTTCTGACGGAAGAACCCCAGGGACCGGATATCGGCTTCAAGTTCGGCTTGCCTTACAGACAGGTAACCCTCCGGCTGATGATATTTTTTGAACAGGCGTTCCGTGATCTGGTTCACGCGACGATCCGTGCACTGGGCCGAAAGAACAGTTGCCACCAGTAATTCGACGGGATTGCCGTAAACCAATTCGATCCGGGCATCCGGGTGCCTACGTTTCAGACGACGAAAGATGAGGCGGGCATTTTTTTTATATCGATTCATGACTCCTGTTCGGACATATTTAATTACCTCTCGCTAAGGATCCGTAAAGAAATTAAATGTTCGGCTTGTTGGAAGCTTTCGTTCGGAACGGCAAGGCTCTCCCAAGTCCCGCTGCAAACTATCCGACGACCCGCCATGGCCTTTAGACCCCGGCACGTTTCCGCACGCTCACCTTCGGCGCGTGCTTCGTTGCTGGCTTCCAGAAAATGAAGTCCTTGGCCACGTGCGATATAAGGTAATTTCGGAGCTCAATCCCTTCACTTGCGTTTGGCCGATCATCCCCCCCCTTCAGGCTTCACGAGTTCAGTTACCTTCCCCTGCACGGAGTTCCGTGCTGACCCGGTGGTTAGTACCTTATCCGTCAGGTACTGCTAAAAACAACAAGATAATCATGCGGCTTTCTCCATAAGGTGTTGAGTGGACGCTGCGAGCATGGCATTGAGCGCGGTGGTCAAGGTTTGTCCCTGAGCCGTGAGGGCGTACTTGCGCTGGCATGGTATTTTACGGATAAGGCCATGATCGCGTAACAGGCGGAGGGTGCGACT
Source organism: Verrucomicrobiota bacterium (assembly GCA_018898455.1). Taxonomy (GTDB): domain Bacteria; phylum Verrucomicrobiota; class Kiritimatiellia; order JAAZAB01; family JAAZAB01; genus JAHIJO01. The sequence goes on from JAHIJO010000093.1 coordinate 22,086, forward strand.
GAGGCGGGCGGAGAGTTGGGCAAAAAACGGGACCGA